>CAZAOD010000011.1:1108-38433 GCA_964486675.1 uncultured Planctomycetales bacterium
GAACAGCCTGGCCTTTCACGAACTTTCCGCGAACCTTTTCCAGGTATTTCTTTACAGCGGCACACGCCTGCTTTCCGATAGGGACGATGCGTTCTTTCTGTCCTTTACCGATACAGCGTACATAACCGATCTCTGTATTCACGCTCTCAGTCTTTAAGTCCGCAAGCTCCGAAACACGCATACCGCTGGCATACAACATTTCTAAAATAGCTTGATCACGCATGTGTTGTGGTTGACGCCCTTGGGCAGAAAGGATCATTTTTTCGATCTCGTTAGCCGTCAAAACATCTGGGACCCTTTTCCAGGTCTTAGGTGTTTCCAAAAGATGGGTCGGATCTTCTTTAGTGATACGCTCTCGCGCCATAAATCGGTGAAACATCCTGATCGCAGCTAAGCTGCGGCAGATCGATGTTGCAGAGAGCCCACGCGTTTTTTGCTTTTGCATATAATCAGTAATGTCCTCGCGCTTGATCGCGTCTGGACCAGATCCCCCTTTTTTCTCTAAAAAAGCGATGTATTGCAAAAGATCTTTCTGATAAGCCATCATGGTGTTCTTGGCCAGCCCTCGTTCAACAAACAGATGATTAAGGAATTCCTGTAAGAATTCTTTCATGGCGTCACTGAAACGATCTTTCCTTCCATGAGCTGAGGCTTATAATCATTCAAAATAGGTCTTGCCGCCTTCTCAACGTCAATACCAACATCCCGCAGATTATAAAATTGGGATGGCTGACTTACGGTTTGCAATAAAGCTTGGAAATTCTGCGTGGCGCTTGCCAGCGCGGGTTTTTTGTCGTCTGTTACAAGCTTGCTCATCTCCTCCAACTGAACAAGGATATTGTTCACCAGATATTGCAGTCGCTTGGCGGAAACCCTGTCTTGGATACCTGCCGATAGTTCTTTCTCCCAGACGCGAAACAAGGAATGGCGATATGCGTAATCCGCCTGAGGGTCATACACCTTCGCCGGATAGTCAATCGGATCCAGAATGGGCTCATATTCCTGCTGCTGGGCTTCTCCTTTTTTATGGCGCGTGAACTTCTTTCGTAACGGCTCGCACCCTTGCAAGCTAAGCATAATATAAATAAACCCAACGATCATGGCCAAGCTGGGTAACACGGCAATACAATATCTTTTACGCATAGATCATCTCCTTGAATTGTTGTTCATTTAAGATCGTTACTTTCAAAGCGATCGCTTTACGATATTTAGATCCCGGATCTTGACCAGCGACGACATAGCTGGTCTTGCGGCTCACCGATGAGGTGACCTCGCCTCCCAAACCTTGAACAATCGCGATGGCCTGAAGGCGAGGCAGATCCTTCATCTCCCCTGTAAAAACAAAAGTTTTCCCTTTAAGCCGATCGCTATGTTCTGCGGGATCCTGTTCTTGCATATTCAGCCCAAGATCCCTTAGTCGATCGATTAACTGACGCGTTGTTTTTTGAGCGAAAAAATTGGCCAGGGACTCTGCCATGACCATGCCTATTTCCGGAACCGACAAAAAATCCTCAATGCTGGCAGAAAAGAATGCCTGCATGGACTGAAATCTTTTCGCCAGCACATAAGAAGCTTTCTGTCCTATATGTATAATGCCAAGCCCAAAAAGCAAGCGTGACAATGGCTGCGACTTACTGCGATCAATACTCGCTAAGAGTTTTTCCGCTTTCTTGTCCTTAAAAAGAGGCAGCTGCAGAAGATCTTGTTTTGTTAAGCGATAAATATCCGAAAAATCTCTGATCCGCTTTTGCTGCAAAAGTCCTCGAATGACGACCTCTCCCAATCCTTCTATGTCCATGGCCTCTCTCGAGGCAAAATGGATCAAAGCCCGCTCAAGCTGTTTAGGACACAAAGGATTAGGGCATCGATAGGCTACCTCTTCTTGGCGATCTTTAACGATCTTCGCTGCGCATTCCGGACAATGCTCTGGGATCTTAAAAGACCTCTGGCTCCCGCGCCCGGCGTCAACGACTTTAATGATCTTTGGGATCACATCTCCTGCCCGCTCCAAAAGAACGCGGTCCCCTTTCTTGACTCGCAACCTTTCGATCTCATCAAAATTATGCAATGTCGCCCGAGCGATGGTCACGCCTGCACACTCAACTGGCTCAAGTTCGGCAACCGGAGTCAAAACCCCTGTGCGTCCCACCTGAACAACAATATCTTTGACCGTTGTAGTCGCCTGATATGCCGGAAATTTATAAGCGATCGCCCATCGAGGGCTTTTCAAAGTCGCGCCTAGCTTCTGCTGTTGCTTAAACACATTGACTTTGATCACAACGCCATCAACTTCATAAGGAATTTCGCTTCGCCTGCGCTCAAATTCTTTACAAAAAGCGATCACTTCTTCGAAATTTTCACAGAGTCGAACATGTTTATCAACGGCAAACCCGTATCTTTTTGCAAGTTGTAAAAATTCCCATTGCGACGTCATCTTAGGTCCGCCATCAACAACGCCAAACGAATGAACAAGACAGCTTAATTTTCTATTAGCCGTGATCGTCGAGTCTAAAAGCTTCACAGATCCACTGGTCGCATTGCGAGGGTTAGCAAAAAGAATTTCGCTCTTTGCTTTTCTCTCTCTGTTCAACTCTTCAAAATCTAACTTATTCATATAAACTTCAGCGCGAACATCGAGAATCCTAGGGATAGAATGTTTCTTGTCTTTTTTCAACTTAAGCGGAACAGCGCGAATAGTTCTTAAATTGGCAGTAATGTTCTCACCTATGAACCCATCACCTCGCGTGGCTCCTAAAATAAACTCCCCGTTCTCATACGTCAACGCTGCGGAAACACCATCGATTTTAAGTTCCGCAACAAAACTCGCCTTTTCACCTTCGAGACCTTTATAAACTCTCTTTTGCCACTCCGCAAGCTCTTCCGTAGAATAACAATTATCCAATGAATACATTTTAATGCGATGCGAAACAGTTTCCGCTGAAGATTCAAGCTTGACTCCAACCCGCTGTGTCGGAGAATTAAGATCAAAGAACTCTGGATGACTTTTTTCCAAATCAACAAGCTTCTTGAGCAAATCATCATATTCTTTGTCGGCAATGGCTGGTTGGCTTAAAACATAATAGCGATAATTATGCTCATTGATTTGCTCTCGTAGATCATCCATGATCTGCTTAATTTCTTTTTTATCCTTAATCATGTTCATCTTCCTAAAGCTAAACGTGAAGCAAGCTTGGATGGTAAGCCTGCTTTTAGAATTTTATCTTGGGCTTTCTTGAGATCATAAGAAACACGCTTCATTTCAATCATTTTTTGCGTTAAATCAAGAATACAATAGGATGCTTTTGGATTGCCATCGCGAGGCTGCCCAACACTGCCAACGTTCACGATATACTTATGATCAGGCAGAATATCAATACTGTCTTTATGCCCGATGTCCACGCACCCATCAAATTTCTGAACAAAGATCTGTGCTGCGTGCGAATGTCCGATAAAACAAGCCTGGCAATCCATTCGCGAGAAGGACATCTTGGCTTGTTCTTGATCCGTTAGATATTGAAAATCTTCTGGATGATAAAATGTGCCATGAACTAAAACAAAACTGCTTTCCCGGTGAAACAAAGGCAAACATGCCAAAAATGTCTTCTCTTGTTCGTTTAGTTGCTTTTGCGTCCATTCGACCGCGCTTTTGGCCTGCTCATGAAAGCGGTATGTCCCGATCCTGCGCGCGACCGCCCAATCATGATTACCGGCAACGCATGTGGCATTGATCTCGCGTATAACTTTCAGGCATTTTTTTGGGTCCGCGCCATAACCAACGATATCGCCACAGCAACAGTAAGCATCAATATCTTCCTTTGCTAAGGCCTTTAAAACGGCTTGCAAGGCCTCCATATTCCCGTGGACGTCAGCGAATATCGCATAACGCATAGATCCTCTAACCTGTTGAGCTGATCCGGAAATCAGCGAACATTCCATCTGAATCAGAAAAATCTATCTTTTTTGACCGTATGGCCTCACGGAAATGATCCTCGATATGACTGGTCATTTTCTGAATGTTTTCTTGGGAGCCTTCAGCGAGAATTTCAACGCGGCCATCGGAGAGATTGCGAACCCAGCCATTGATGTCAGATGCGCGGGCCAATCGCTGCGTCGCGCAACGAAACCCGACACCCTGAACAATGCCTGAATAAAAAATATGGGCTCGAACCATTTTATATCAAATCGGGAAGGTGGGACTTGAACCCACGACCTCAACGTCCCGAACGTTGCGCGCTAAGCCAAGCTGCGCTACTTCCCGTGTTTTTCCATATTAGAAGTTAACAATAACAGATGCGTTAGTGTAGCATCCTCAAAAAAGAGAGTCAACTCTGCTCTTCTAAAACACGCTATGTCAAAACTTAAACTTCTTTGGCTGAAAGAGCGAATTCTGACTCAGCCACGACTTTATCGCCAACTTTTGCTATCGCCTTGAGAATCCCTGTTTTTGCAATGAACTTCACCGTAGAAACCTCAATAACAAGCTGATCTCCTGGGATAACGGGAGCTGAAAAGCGACCGGTTGTCTTACCCAGATAAAAATGACAATTCTTACCCTGAAGATTCTGACTATAATAAAAATACACACATCCCGCTTGTGCCATCGCTTCCAGGATCAAAACACCCGGCATGATCTTCTCTGCCGGAAAATGCCCCTCAAAAAAGTGCTCGTTCGCTGAAACATTTTTAACGGCAACGATCTTTTCATTCGGAATAAGCTCTGTCACCCGATCAATCAGTAAAAATGGAAAACGATGAGGAATAATCTTTTTGATCTCTTGAACGTTCAATTGCATAGTGCACTCTCCTGTATTAACGGATCGACAGCCCGCCATCGATCTGAATGATCTGACCAGTTAAATAAGAAGCCTCTTTACTTAGAAGAAAATCTACGCAGTCCGCGATCTCTTCGGGCCTGGCCATGCGCCCTAAAGGAATAATACTTTCGATCTTTTGTTTGTCTTCGGCGCTAAAGCTACTTAAGATCTCTGTATCCGTAAAACCCGGAGCGATCGCATTAACGCGAACATTATACGCAGCAACTTCCTTAGCCAGCGCTTTGGTCATTGTGTCCATTCCGCCTTTGCTCGCTGAATAATTGACCTGTCGAGGCAATCCCGCAGAGCCAGCAACAGAAGAAATATTGATGATATGACCCTCTCGCTGTTTTAAAAAGGTAACAATACAGCAACGTGCAGCGTAAAACGCTCCATTTAAATTCGTGTCCATGACCTGATGCCAATCCTCTTGGGACATCAACATGAATGCTTTATCGATCGCAATGCCAGCATTGTTAACAAGGATATGCAATCCGCCAAAATGAACACGGACGTTTTCTATCCATTTGCGCACCGCGTCAAAGTCTTTGATATCCACCTGAGCTGCTTCGCAACGTACGCCAAACCCCTGCGCCTGGGTCACCAAGGCTTGCGCCTCGCTCTGACTTTTAGAATAATTAAAGGCGATATGACAACCATGCTGCGCTAATCGTACGACAATAGCCTTGCCAATGCCTCGAGCTCCTCCTGTGACGATCGCGACCTTTCCCTTAATATCGATCATGGCTCATACCTCTTTAAGACCATACACGTATTATTCCCGCTTGGCGACGCGGTGATGATAAGCGCGTGCCTTACAGTCGCGGCGCGCACTTTATTGGGAACATAGTCCAGATCACAATCAGGATCCGGATCTTGATAATTGATCGTTGGGAAAATAAAACTTTCTTTGACGACCGATAAAGCTGCCGCCACCTCAAAAGCCCCTGATACGCTAAAACTCTCCCCGACCATGGATTTAACAGCGCTTATGGGGATGCGATACGCTCTCTTGCCAAAAACCTCCTTGATCGCCAAGGTCTCGACTTGGTCAGCGGTTTTGGTGGCATTGGCGTTCGCGCAGATATAATCAATGTCCTCAGCCAAAATACCGGCATCTTCCAAAGCCAAACGAATGCTTTCAATCAGCCCTGTGGCTCGCGGATTAAAACGATTGATACGAAATGGATCAAAGCGTACTCCAAAGCCAATGACTTCCCCTAAAATATTGGCATCGCGTGCTTTCGCGTGGCTCAGGTCCTCCATAGCCAGAAGACACGCGCCTTCTCCCAGCATAACCCCGTTGCGTCTTTTATCAAACGGACAATTCAAAACAGGATCACCTTTCTTAGAGCCAGATAAGATCTGCAGAACATGAAAACCCATGAAAGTTTGTTCGCACATTTCTTCGACGCCGCCGGCGTAGACAAGCTTTGCCCGGCCAAATTGAATGAAATCATATGCGTATTTGATAGCGTCCAGGCTTGCGGTAAAACCTGTGGAGATCGTCGTGTTAAACCCCTTGATGTTCTGCCAGATAGAAACCTGGCTCGCTGGCGAATTGATAACAGTATTCGGGAAAAGTGCCGGGTTCGTATAGCGCGGCCCTTCACGCAAAGTGACCTCGTGAAAGTCGCCAATACTCTTAACACTTCCAAGGGTCGTCCCGACGGAAACGCCGATATCGTGTGTATTTTCCTCTGTGATCGTAAAACGGCTATCCGCGATCGCCATCCTTGCGGCAGAAACAAGAAGTTTCGTGCTTCGGTCCAGCGAACGCAATCCCTTGGTCCCCATGTACTCCTGCGGATTAAAATCAGTGATCTCGCCCGCTTCCTTGACATGAAAATCCGAAGTATCAAACAAGGTCACAGGACGCTTCCCGCAACGGCCTTCTTTAAGGCCTCGCCAGAAATCCTCACGCCCTTTCGCGATACTACTAAGAATGCCTAATCCCGTAAAAACAACCCGTGGTTTCATACTTTTCTTTTCGTAGACTGCTGACGCGCTGACAGAATATATTTCGCCAAAAGATCCGTCTCAATGTTTACATGGTCTCCCGCTCGTTTTTCTCCAAGCGTTGTTACTTTTAGTGTATGCGGAATAAGATAGATCTTAAAAAGGTTCTTGCTTACCTCTCCGATCGTCAAGCTGATCCCATCAACGCACACAGAACCTTTAGGCGCCAGGTATTGGGCAAGATGCTGAGGAACCGCGATCTGGTAGGATTCATAATTTTTCATCGAAGTCCTTTTGGCAATGACCCCAACCCCATCCACGTGCCCGGAAACAAAATGCCCTCCCAACCGATCATTGACACGCAGCGCCCCTTCAAGATTTACCTCGCTGCCAACACGTAAAAACTTAAGCGTTGTCTTATCGATCGTTTCTTTCATAATATCAAAATCAACAATACGCCCATTTATCTTGGTCACCGTCAAACAAGCTCCGTCAACGCAAATACTGTCCCCCATTCGGATCCCTCGAAGAACGTTCTTCGCCTTAACAGAAAGCACGATCAAGTTTTCCTTGCGTTGCATCTTGATAACAACACCTTTTTCTTCAACAATGCCTGAAAACATGATTACTCTCCTGCCTTAATTAAAATATCCTTCGACCAAGATATCTTCCCCTACCGATCTTATCGTAACATTCTTTAACCGTAAAGCACCAGAAACATCTTTAACCCGCATCCCATCAACAGCACTTAAAGCGCTCTGGTCGCCAATAAGCTTAGGGGCGATAAAGATCAGAGCCCGGTCCGCCAGCCTTTGGTCAACGATCTTTCCTATGGTTCGGCTTCCACCCTCGACTAAAATATTCACGATATCAAGACGCCCTAACTCTTTAAAAAGAAATCTTAAATCCAAGCTGGCAGCTATGCGCGGACACGGGACGACAAGGACACCGCGCTTTTCAAGGCTTCGAGCCTTTATTTTATCGCTGCTCTTAGACGTTACAATAATGACCTGTCCTTGAGCAACATCGTGAAATATATTTGCCTTCAACGGAACGCGAAGATGCGGATCAATAATGATTTTTTTTAGCTTTTTTGAAGCACTAACGCCGTTTAAAAACGGATCATCTCTGATAACCGTATTAATACCGACTAAAATAGCGTCAAATCGATCACGCAACTTATGGCTGAATTTGCGCGTCTTTTCAGATGTGATCCACTTTGAAGACCCCGTAGCGGTCGCGATCTTTCCATCTAAAGTCTGCGCCCATTTTATCACAACAAAAGGACGCTTGTCTTGGATAAACTTAAAAAACGGTTCATTGAGTTTTTGCAGTTCTTCCTGCAAAACCCCTACAACAGTCTTGATCCCAGCTTTATTCAGTTTTTTAATCGAAGCACCGTTGTTGACCGGATTCGGGTCACGCGTGCCAATAACAACTTTCTTGATACCACTGGCGATAATCGCGTCCACGCATGGCGGCGTGCGGCCGTAATGGCCACAAGGCTCCAAGGTCACATAAAGCGTGGCACCCTTAACGCTTGCTTGCGCATTCTTAAGAGCTGCGATCTCCGCGTGATCGCTTCCACAGCGCCGATGGAATCCTTGAGAGATGATCTTGCCTTTCTTAACAATGACAGCGCCGACCATAGGGTTTGGCGATGTCTTCCCCTGCGCGCGCAACGCCAATCGCATTGCCATTTGCATATACTCTTGATCAGTCATCAGAAAGACCCTTGCTTTGCTTTTTTCAAATCTTCAATAAACCTGTATGGAACTTTCATCTTGCCGATAAAAGTGTTCATTTTGCCCGCCCCATGGGCATCCGAACCACCCGTGAGAACAAGATGGTATTTTTTTGCAAGGCCCACATAATATTCGATCACGGCTGGCGAACAATTGGGGTAAAACGCTTCGATCCCTTGCAGGCCTGATCTAACAAGGTTCGCGATGATCTCATCACATTGAGTGATCATCGGATGTGCCAAGACAGCAACCCCTCCGGATTCTCGGATCAACTTGATCGCCTCCTGAGGTGTTTGTTCAAATTTCTTCACATAAGCGCAAGCGCCCTCAGCTAAATATTTATTAAAAGCGTCTTGGGGTGTTTTGACCCAACCCTTGCGCTGCAAAACAAGCGCTAAGTGCATGCGGCCTACCGCGTCAGATCTGGTCAATTCGCTAACCTCTTCTAGGGTGATGCCTTGGACTCCAGCCTTCTCTAATTTCTGAATCATCAGCTTCATGCGCTCTAAGCGGACTTGTTGCATTCTCTCAAGCTGTGCCTTAAAAGAATCGCTATGGGAATCGAACAAGTACCCTAAAACATGAACTTCTTGGTTATGTGATTCAGATGAGAGCTCAATGCCGTCGATCACTTCAAGCGCTTTGCCAGCGGCAGCTTCCTTGACAGGGTTGATCCCCTCCAGAGTATCGTGATCTGTTATCCCAATGCAGGATAAACCGTTTCTTAAGGCTTCGTCAACAACTTCGGCAGGAGACAAGGAGCTATCAGAATAATGTGTGTGGATGTGAAGATCGGCGAATTTAGCTTCAAGCATTACTTTTTCTGGGCTATGGGATTCGTTTTATGAACTTTGTCGAGAATACCGTTAACGAACTTTCCAGACTCAACATCCCCATATTTCTTTGCAAGCTCGATCGCTTCATTGATCGTCACTTTGGAAGGAACATCGGGCATATGACAAAGTTCATAAATCCCAAGCCGCAAAATATTGCGATCGACAACAGCCATGCGGTCCATATGCCAATTAGCCGCGTGGCTTAAGATAAGGTCGTTTATCTCTTTATAGTTTTGTTCAACACCCACAACAATCTTGCGAGCGAAATCAATCACTTCTGGGTCTTCTGTTTCTTCCGGCGTTATAAACGCGTCAGCAATGACGCATAATGACTCATTACGGATATCCGCCTGATAAAGGATCTTCAAAGCTAATTCACGCGCGAGCGTTCGGCGTCTCATTGCGATTTCCTTCTTTTTGCTAAATCTTCTTTAAGCTTGACAATATATCGATCATCTCAAGCGCGACGCAAGCAGCTTCACGCCCTTTATTATTACGCGTCTTATCATTGGAGCGCGCGTACGCCTGTTTGGTATTCTCTGTTGTAAGCACGCCAAGGACAACTGGCTTACCGGTTGTCAAAGCCGCTTGTTGAATACCACCGCAAGAACCTTGCGCAACGATATCAAAATGCGCTGTCTCGCCACGGATCACAGCCCCCAAGCAAATAACAGCATTGATATTTTTCTTTGAGGCAAGTTGCTGGGCCACGACAGGGATCTCCCATGCGCCAGGAACATGAACGATCAGGATGGAGGATTTGGAAACCCCGCGCTTGGCAAGCTCATCAACACATCCACGCAACAATCTTTGCGTGATAAAATCATTGAACCTTGAAACGACGACACCAACGCGATAATTTAAACGTTTTGCCATTTTAGAACCTAAGTGACTCAAGAAAATGCCCTAATTTTTCTTTCTTCGTCTTTAAATAACTCTTATTGTGTTCATTGTGAGGAACGACGATCGGCACGCGCTCGGTCACGGTCAAACCATGCCCTTCCAATCCGACGATCTTCTTTGGATTATTCGTCAAAAGACGGATATTCTTCACGCCCAGATCAGCTAAGATCTGAGCCCCGATACCATAATCTCGCAGATCCGCCCCAAAGCCTAAGGCTTCATTTGCTTCAACAGTATCCATACCGCCATCTTGCAAATGATAAGCCTTAATCTTGTTTAACAAACCGATTCCTCGGCCCTCTTGGCGCATATACAGCAAGATCCCACGCTTCTGTTTTTCAATAGCAGCCATTGAGGCCTCAAGCTGGCCTCGGCAGTCACAGCGTTGCGACCCAAAAACATCCCCCGTCAAACATTCTGATTGAACACGGACCAAGACAGGCTGATCCCCTTTGACATCACCCATCACAAGAGCGAGATGGATCAACGAGTCTACTTTTGAGCTATACCCTAATAGACGAAAATCGCCATAGGCTGTCGGCAACTTTGCTTCACCGACATAATCAACTAATTTTTCTTTTTTGCGACGATATTCAATCAAGCTGTCGATGGTGCAGATCTTCAGATTATGTTTTTTCGCAAAAGCTTTCAGGTCATCCGTGCGGGCCATAGTACCATCTTCCTTCATGATTTCGCAAATAACCCCGGCCGGATAAAGACCAGCAAGCTTCATAAGGTCCACTGTCGCTTCGGTATGCCCCGCGCGCACAAGAACACCGCCTTTGCGGGCCCGCAATGGAAAAAGGTGTCCAGGGCGGATCAAATCTTGGGGCTTGGTCTCAGAATCTATTAAAGCCTTGGCCGTAAACGCCCGATCGGCCGCTGATATACCCGTTGTCGCGTTCTTTCTGACGTCTACAGAGATCGCCCATCCAGTATTCGCTTCATGGTGCCACTCGCTCCCCGCGTGGACCATTGGTTCAAGCTTGAGCTCATCCAATCTTTCCCCTTCCATGGGCATACAGATCAAACCCCGAGCTTCTTTGGCCATAAAATTAATATGCTCAGACTTGACAAATTGCGCCGCCACCAGAAGATCGCCTTCGTTCTCACGGCTCTCATCATCGATCACGATGATTATCTTGCCTTGCTTGAGGTCAGCTAAAACTTCCTCGATCGTATTCAACATAAAGCCTCTCTTTTTATATTAATATTAAATATAGACACCCAAGTGAAAGGAATTTCACGTAAATATTGTCCCAGATTATAAATCTTTTCCCTAGAAAATTCAAGATGTTTCATATTGCTTATATGTCCGTATCTTCCTATAATAACGATGATGCAAATAGCCAAGAAAGTCGCCCACACTCTTATTCAGCGCCGTCAAACCTTGTCGGTCGCAGAATCATGCACTGGTGGCTTTCTCGCGCACACCTTGACCAATATCCCGGGTAGTTCACAATTCTTTAAGCTTGGGGTCATCGCCTATGCCAACGAAGCTAAGACGATCGTTTTGAACGTACCGTCGCAAACGATCGCTTCCAAAGGCGCCGTAAGCCTTCTGACCGTCAAGCACATGGCCAAAGGTGTTCGCTCCATCCTAAACACGGACTTCAGCGTGGCAATCAGCGGCATAGCTGGCCCAACGGGTTCTACACAAACAAAACCCATTGGCCTCGTCATGATCGCTATCGCCTCTGACAGAAAAATCCCTGCGGCAAGGTTTCGCTTTCACGGCTCTCGTCTTTCCATCAAAAAACAAGCCACCGCCAAAGCGCTTAAGCTACTGTTAGCGCTTATCAATGAAAAATAATTCCATGCGCGTCTTTGTGGGCATTGATCTTGATAAAAATATCAAAGATGCCATCAACGAATTGCACCAAAATCTTAGCTCCTACGATGAGGATATTCGATGGGTTAATCCACAGAACACTCACCTGACATTAAAATTCATTGGAGATGTTAAAAGCGACAGAATCGATGATCTTTCTCGCACGCTGGTCGATACGCTCAAGAACACAAAAGCCTTCACCATTAAAATAGATCACTTCGGCTGCTTTCCAGACGAAAAACGTGCACAAATATTATGGCTCGGTGTGAGCGCAGGCGCCAAGAAGGCCGGACATATCGCGGAAATGCTCGAGCAGCGGTTAGAACCGTTCTGCTCGGACAAGAATAAAAAAGTCTTTTTACCTCACATCACGATCGCAAAAGCAAAGAACGCAAAAGATCTTAGCAGGGTTATTGCGCTTATCAAGAAAAGAAAACATATCCTATCGCTTCAGCAAACTGTTTCAAGCATCATCCTCTTCAAAAGCGTAACGAGTCCTTCTGGGGCAATATATACGAGAATGATAAATGTATCTATAAGTTGATTTATGCATACATTATGTTTTATATGTCAACTAAAATTATTATGAGTAACTATAAGTAATTATATAATATTTAGAGTAACATATCATATAATATTATGAGTAATAATAAGTAAATCTATACATAGATAGGTAATTAAGTATGTATTTTAATCATGCTTTCTAAATACATTAAAAAATAATTAAATATATAATGAGTAATTATAGGTAAGTTTGAGTAACTTTATGCTGATATTGTCCTGATCAGGACATGCATGAGGATATTTGTATAAAGACCGGCAAGAAGATCATCTGCTATAATACCTATCCCCCCTCTAAGTTTCTCGAGATGATTCGCAGGATAGATCTTGAACATATCAAAGGCTCTAAACAAGAAAAACGCAATGATCAAAACCTTTGACGTAAGAGGCAATAAAAATAAAGCCACCATCATGCCTAGAACCTCATCGATAACAACGCAGGAAGGATCATGTTTGCCGATAATCTTCTCAGTCCGTTCCGATGCCAAAAAACCAATGACCAGCAAAACGGCAAACACCGCAAGATAAAGCGCAGGATCATGGGAAAGCGCGATACTGATCATCGCACCGGCAAAACTTGCGACAGTTCCAGGGGCGATGGGGATCTCCCCTATATAAAAGAAAGTGGCTATCATTCTCGCTATCTTATTGATCACGAGTTCCCTCCAGCGAAACAAGACTGCGGTTATTCCATAGATATGAAAACCCAGAAACAAGAGTTAGCGCGACTGTCGCGACCATCGTTAGATTGATGCCAACGGTCCACCACAGCTCAACCGTGCTCGTCCAGCCAGACAGCGCGACAACGGATCTTTCAAAGATAATAAAACCAAGAATGATAAAAACAGCGACGATTTGCGAGACGGTCTTATGCTTGCCGGCTTTTTCCGCCGCGATCACTTTTTTCTTTGTGAGCGCGAACATGCGCAATCCCGTAATGAGGATCTCGCGCGCCAAGATCAACATCATCATCCAATCGGCAATGATGCGCATTTGCACAAAAACAACGAAAGCGGATAAAATTAAAAGTTTGTCCGCGATCGGATCCATCAACTTGCCAAGATCGTTCTCCAGACCATACTTACGGGCAACATATCCATCAAAATAATCCGTAAGCGACGCGACCGTGAAGACCAA
The DNA here is from genome assembly GCA_964486675.1 of uncultured Planctomycetales bacterium. Taxonomy (GTDB): domain Bacteria; phylum Omnitrophota; class Gorgyraeia; order Zapsychrales; family Aceulaceae; genus CALGLP01. The sequence continues at coordinate 14,895 of CAZAOD010000011.1, forward strand.
TGCCGCGATGATAGCGGACGCAACCCCCGGCTGATGGATAAAGATAATAAAAACGAAGGTGAGGATAATCCTTGAAAAGGTTAGTTGATTCGCTAAATTCATGATCTTTTAATATTTTGCTAAAAGGTCGTATTCACGGCTTGCGATGATCTCTGCCTGGATCATGTCTGAAGCCGCAAGGGCTTTTTTTGAATCTACGACCACAATGCCATCGACATCAGGGGCATCGTATTGGCTTCGCCCTAAAAAAACATTCTTATCTTTCTTCTTGTCGATCAGGATCTGCAGGGTTTGACCGACCAAGCGCTTCAGCTTTTTCTTAGAGATCTCCTGCTGAAAGCGCATGAGCGTATTATAGCGCTCCTTCTTTACTTTGTCAGGTATTTGATAAGGGATTTTTGACGCATCCGTCCCCTCTTGCGCTGAATACATAAAAACACCTACGCGGTCAAATTGAACATTGCAGACAAAATCGCAAAGCTCTCGGAACATCTTGTCTGTTTCGCCTGGATACCCGACGATAAACGCTGTCCGCAGGGCTGCTAATGGCAGTATCTTGCGAATTTTATCGATCAAGGATAATGTTTGTTTCTTCGAAAAATGACGGTTCATTGAACTTAAAATATGATCATTGATGTGCTGGAATGGGACATCGAGGTATTGACAAATGCGCTCATTATGCGCGATCGTTAACAACAACTCCTGCGTGATATGTTTCGGAAACGCATAAAGCAGCCGAAACCAACGAATATTCTTTGTCGCTTTTAAAAGTGCTCGCAAAAGCTTATCCAAGGACTTATGTCCATAGCAGTCCATGCCATACGCTGTGATATCTTGTCCGATGAGATCAATTTCCTTAAAGCCTTGCGCGTCAAGGATCTTGGCTTCCCGTACAATATCGGCAATGACGCGTGAGGCGAAACGACCCTTGATCTTCGGGATCACACAAAAACTGCAATGATTATAGCAACTTTCGCAGATCTTTAAGTACGCATAGGACGCGGGAGTAAGGATCTTGCGGGTTGTTTTTTCTTGGGGCTTCAGGGAGCGGATACCGAACACATGATCCACGTCAGGAAATTCTTTCTGAAAAAGATGGGAATAGCGCTGAGAAAAGCATCCAATAATGATAATGCGCTTGATCTTCTTCTGCCGCTTAAGATCAACCAATTCAAGGATCGTGTCGATCGTCTCTTTCTGAGCATCAGCGATAAAGGCGCATGTGTTAACGATCACGGTATGCGCTGTACTGAGATCGCTCAAGACCGCACGCTGAAGATTGAGCTGTCCTAATAAATTCTCTGCATCCACCAGATTGCGGGCACAGCCTAAATTAATAAGGGCGACCTTTTCTAAAGGAGCGATGAGGCCGACAGCCTCCCTGGCATCAGCTAAAGGGGCCCGAGAAAAGGGCTTAATCTTCGATCTTAAAACCATCTTGATTGACGATGATTCTTTTGATGCGGCGGGTTGTCCGGGTAAAGGAACTCTGCGGCTGGCCATTCAGCTCGAACTCAAGATCTGCGAGGTTCTTACCGGTGATCTCGATCGAATCGTTAGCCTGCCAAGACTCCGAAGCGCCTTTGGGCAAGGTAAATCTTGACAGATCAACGCCATCCATGCGAACGCTGATCCAAGTTGCCTTCTTTGACCTAACGGTCAGATTGATCTTTTGCTTTTTGCGCTTTTCGCTTGTCGCAGAAGAAGATGTCTTTTTATCTGAAATCTTTTGAGCGGAGGATGAGGCTGAAGGTTGTTTTGCCTCGGTCGGCTTTTCAGCCTGCTTTTTGATCGCTTCAGCCTTTTGAACGGTTTTTGTTTGAGGCCCTTCATCCTGACGAGGCCGGGATTTGACCCAGCATCCGACAAGACGCACAAGAATCAGTATGACGATCACCGCTCCCAAAACCTTGAGCGCATTCTTGATCTGCAATCTTGTCATCAATGGAGCGCTTTCGTCTTCCCAAATCGTCTTTCCTTTATGGAATTTAACAGGCTGAGGTATTTTCTCATCATGATAATCTTCAATGACTACGCTGATGTCCACCCCCAGATATTTTGCGTAAAGCTTAACAAAGGCGCGATAATAAAAATCTGTCATCGTGCGGACACGGTAGCCCTCTTCGATGGCCTTTAAAGAATCGAGCGGAATCTTTGTCGCGTCTTGAACCGCTTCCAAAGATATTCCCTTCGCTTCTCTGGCTTGTTTTAATACAAGGCCTTTCTGGGCACGATCAGCTAGCGCCATCGCCTCTCTCCTCACCTTTTTGCATATTCTGCTTGATCCAGTCTTCCCTGTTCACCAAAAGTTCACGCGCCTTGCTCCCAGAATATGGACCAACAATACCTTCTTGTTCCATCATATCGATAAGACGCGCCGCGCGCGCATAGCCTAAGCGCAATCTTCGTTGCAGCACAGAAACAGAGGCTTGATTCGTCTCAACAACGATACGCACCGCTTCGTCGTAGACCTCATCTTTATCTTCCAGAACGCCTGCTGCTGTTCGTGTTTGCTTATTGATGATCCCTTCGTTGTATGTCGGCTGCTGCTGAACTTTAATAAAATCGATCACTCTGGAGATCTCTTCATCAGAGACATAGCAACATTGCCCGCGGATCGGCTTTGCCTCTCCAGGTTTTAAGAACAACATGTCCCCCTTGCCGATCAGATTTTCAGCTCCATTCATATCAAGAACTGTTCGAGAATCAACCTTGGATGCAACTTTAAAAGAAACACGGGCTGGAAAATTTGCCTTAATAACACCAGTAATAACGTCAACGGAAGGCCGTTGTGTCGCCAGAACAAGATGAATACCAACAGCGCGCGAAAGCTGGGCTAAGCGCGTAATCGCGCTTTCAACCTCTTTTGCGCACACCTGCATCAAATCTGCCAGCTCATCGATCACGACAACGATGTATGGCATGTCGTTTCCTTTGGATACATAATCCGCGATGTTACGCGAACCTGCTTGAGCGAGCAAAGAATATCGATTCTCCATCTCTCCGACGACCCAGCCGAGCGCGGCCGTCACTTTCTTAGGATCTGTGACCGCGGGACACAAAGCGTGCGGGATCGGATTGTACTGGCTTAATTCGACCATTTTGGGATCAACCATTAAAAACTTCAACTGTTGAGGAGAATATTTAAAAAGCATTGATAGAATAATACTATTAAGACAAACTGTCTTTCCTGATCCAGTCGTTCCCGCGACCAGCAAATGCGGCATGTCCGCTAGATCCGCGATCAAGACCTGCCCCGCGGTATCCTTGCCCAGCGCTAAGGTCAATAAAGACTTTGCTGAGCGGAAATTACTTTGCGCGAGAACATCTTTAAGGAAGACCATGGATGAAGAAAGATTGGGAACTTCAACGCCAACACGGTTCTTGCCGGGGATCGGCGCAACGATGCGAACGCTTTGCGCCTTCATGGCAAGCGCAATATCATCAGCAAGGGTTGTGATCTGCTGGACGCGGACACCTGGCGCGGGTTCTAATTCATAACGGGTGATCACGGGCCCTCGTTCAATGTCCGCTACCCGGACCGTAATGCCAAACTGCGCCAACGTTGTTTCCAGAACCTTGGCTCCCGTCATCAGATCATCTTGGATCTTCTGCGAAGAAACGACCGGAGCGTCCTTCAACAGGTCAAGGGACGGCAAATGGTACTCACCGATTATCGGGGGCGGTTCTTTAATGACTGATTGTGGCTTAGGGGTATCAACAGGGCCAAGCTTGATCTTTGGCGCGGGAGCCGGTTTAGGCGCAGATGGCGCTTGCCTTGGAGCAACTTCTTCAAGTTTTGGCTTTGCCACAACCGCTTTCGCAGCTGCTTTCGCCTCTTCCTTTTTGCGCAGTTTCTGCGCCAAGTCGCTTTTATCGTCAGCTAACCGGTCTGCAATCTTGTTATGGCTTTCAAGGATAAGACCTTTGATCCATTCGATACCTTTAAGGACAATAGGATAGAGCAGGAACTCTCCGATCAAGATCGTCATTGCCGTGGTAAATAGCCCTAAAATAATGTACGCCCCCGTAGGACCAAAATACTTCACAAGAAAATCTCCCGCGGCAATACCTACAAGGCCAGAACGCTGAAAGCGTTCAGCATTGCCGGATGGTCCTATCAAGCTATAAAGTGCGCTGATCGCAAGAAGAAGAACGCCAAAATAGATAAATTTAGGGAATGAAAAACGGATCTCACGGTTGGCAAAGTTATTCCAACTCCAGAAAAATAAAAAAAGCGCGATAAAATACGCGCTGTATCCCATAACAAAAAGCGCGCCGCCAGCCACATAAGCGCCAAAGATACGGATCAAATTCTTCGCGGGAAGATTTGGTGTCGGCGTATACCAGGAAAGGTCAAAAGGGTCAAAAGAGATCAGGCTCGCAAAGAGGATCAGAGCGACAGCTAAAATGACAATACCTTTGATCTCGTTAATGATGTGCTGAGATTTCATCCAGCTTGTTTCTTGCTCAGATTAACTCGATTCTGCTCATCAACTTTGAGAATCTTTACCTTAAACTTATCTCCAACCTTGACGACAGATTCAACATCTTTCACGAATTTATCCGAAAGCTCTGAAACATGCACAAGGCCTTCGCGGCCGGGCAAGAATTCACAGAACGCCCCAAAATTTGTTACCTTCTTTACAACAGCATCATAAATACGGCCAATTTCAGGATCTTCAGTGATTCCGCGGATAAACTCGATCGCCTTATCGCAGGAAGCCTGGCTCGGGGAAGAAATAAAGATCGTGCCGTCATCTTCGATATCAATGGCAGCTTCTGTTTCAGCAATGATCTTCTTGATGATGCGACCGCTTGGGCCAATAACCTCACCGATCTTGGATGGATCAATATGCAATTCAACGATCTTCGGCGCGTACTCGGATACCTTTTCACGCGATGACGGCAAAACCGCATGCATTTTGTCAAGAATCTGAAAACGTGCACGCTTCGACTGAGCGATCGCCTGAGCTAAAAGCTCAATGCTAATGCCTCGGATCTTGAGATCAAGCTGGATCGCTGTGACCCCTTTTCGGCTTCCGGCAACCTTAAAATCCATATCGCCAAAATGATCCTCCAGGCCCATGATATCTGTTATCAAAATAGCCTTCTTGTCGCCAGTAATAAGCCCAACCGATATCCCTGCGACAGGGTCCTTGATCGGAACACCGGCATCCATCAAGCAGAGCGTTGCCGCACAAACGGTGGCCATGCTTGAAGAGCCGTTAGATTCCAGGATCTCAGACACAACACGGATGGTATAAGGAAAAACTTCCTTAGACGGCATCACAGGCCACAATGACTTTTCTGCTAAAGCTCCATGACCGATCTCGCGCCTTCCAGGGCCTCGCATGGGTCGCGTTTCCCCAACGCTAAATGAAGGAAAATTATAATGCAGCATAAAAGTCTTATTCGTTTTACCTTCAAGCGCATCGATCATCTGTTCGTCGCTGCGCGTTCCTAATGTCGCGATCGATAAGCTTTGTGTCTGTCCGCGGGTAAACAAAGCTGAGCCGTGTGTCCGCGGCATAATATTAACTTCGCAAGAAATGGGACGGATATCCTCAAAAGAGCGGCCATCGATACGGCGGCCCTCTTCAAGGGCGATGCGCCGCATTGCCTCAGCCTGGATCTCCTCTAAGGCGATCTTGACATCCACCAAAGGAACCTGATCTTGGCCTTCTCTCTTGAACTCATCGAATAGCGTCAGATCGCTCATGACACCCTTAATAAGATCATCTGTTGCTTTCTCTCGCGATTCCTTGTCGGCGATCTTGTAGACCTCCAAGATCTTGCTGGAAGTCAAAGAGCGGACTTTTTCGATCAGACGAGGATCAACCTGATAAAATTCAACTTTTGCTTTAGGTTTACCGATATTACGAATAAGGTCTTTTTGCATGGTCAACAACACCTGCAGTTTCTCATACCCAAAGGAGACGGCCTTGATGACTTCATCTTCCGCAACTTCGCTGGCTTCTCCTTCGATCATAACAACGCCATGGTCCGAACCAACAACCGTCAAGTCTAAGCTACTTGTCTGACGCTGCGTAAACGTTGGATTTAAGACGAGCTGGCCATCCAAGATCCCGACACGAACACCGCCGATCGGTCCATCAAAAGGAATGTCCGAAATGCCAAGGGCCGCGGAGGCGCCGATCAATCCTAAAAGATCAGGTGAATTCTCGCCATCGCTACTTAAAACAAGAGCGACCACTTGAACCCCATGAAAAAAGCCTTTAGGGAACAACGGACGGATCGGTCGGTCGATCAAACGGGCCGATAAGATCTCGTTCTCCGAAGGGCGGCCTTCACGCTTAAAGAATCCACCGGGAATGCGGCCTGCCGCGTAAGTTTTTTCTTGATACTCAACCGTTAAAGGAAAGAAATCGATTCCCGCTTGAGGTTCTTTCGACATACAAGCTGTGACCAATACAACCGTTCCGCCGCATGTGACCGTCACAGCGCCGTTAGCTTGTTTGGCTAATTTTCCAGTTTCAATAATGATATTCTGATTCCCGAAAGGAACCTCAATGCGTTCAACGTTCATTTATACCTCATTTACGTAGATTTAGTTTCTTGATGGTTTCCTCATACTTCTGAGGATCATTTTTCTTTAGATAGGATAGGTGTCTTCTGCGAGCACCGATCATCATCAAAAGGCCTCGGCGTGAGTGAAAGTCCTTTTTATGGCCAGCAAGATGCTGGGAAAGGTCGTTGATTCTTTCTGTTAAAAGCGCGATCTGAACAACCGCTGATCCGGTGTCTTTGGCGTGGGTCTTAAAATTATCAATGACTTCTGTTTTCTTACCTTTTTGCAAAACCAATTTCATCCTCCTTTAATTCTTCTTTTTTCAGATAAAGCCCATTGCTTTAAATGTTGCGCATTATACAATTTATATCTATATTAGTCAAGCATCCTGTTTTTGAGGAAAAAGGCGAAAAAGACACGCTAGAGATAGCGGACGCAGTTGCGCCCATCTGCCTTTGCCTGATAAAGGGCTTTATCAGCCAACACCATAAGGTCTCGAAACGTTTTTGCCTGATTTTCGGGATAAGATGTTACCCCGATGCTCAAAGTATTATGGATAGACGTCTTTTCACTAAGTTTGAATGTTTTGTTCGCAACGGTCTCCCTGATGCGTTCGGCCGCAACCATGGCTCCTGTCTTTTCTGTTCCTGTCAAGATCACCAGAAACTCATCCCCGCCATAGCGCCCCAGAAGATCTGTTGTCCGTAAAAGCCTTTTAAGGACTACAGCGATCTGTTTGAGCATCTTATCCCCAACGTGATGTCCAAAATTATCATTAATCGGCTTAAAATAATCCAGATCGATCATCACGCATGTCATTGGCATGTTATATCGCCTTGACCGATTAAGCTCTTCTTCAAGACGCTTAACGATCGCCCGATGATTCAACAGCCCTGTCAAGCTATCTTCTTGAGCGATCTTTTTAAGATGATTTTCCCGCTTCTTTCTTTGCGTGATATCCTGGATCGTGACGATCACCCGTTCGAGCGAATCTTCAAACTCATTCGGCACTGCAACGCGCAACCACAAATCATAACGATGTCCATCTGCCCCCCTCGTTTTAAATTCTGCCTCAAAGATCTTCTCTCCGGAGATCAGCTCCGCAAACTCATCGATCATCACTTTGATGTCATCCGCGGTCAAGGTCGTTGCGAAACGCCTCATCAGCTGCTCTTTGCTATGAACGCCATAAAGATCGAGCGCGGCAGGGTTGACATCGGTGATCTTGATCTTCTTAAACGCTTTCAAGGCGACACGCGGATGCTGCTGCAGATATTTACAAAAATTCGGGATGCCTTCTTTTTTGAGCTGATCACGCAGCTCGCAAAAACAGGATAGGTCTTCTTCCCATATCGCGATAGGCGAACTTTCAAAAATGAGACGAAACCGCTCATGCTCCTTTTGATAGCTCTCGTATGAATTCTCTGCCATATGCCGACACGACAACCTTTCCAACCTATATATTGCTAACCTTCTCAATACTTAGTATATATTTTCCGCCAATTCCTTCAAAGAAAATAATTTTAAATTTATCCCCTACGATACGCTTAAGGCTTTCCCACTGGTTTTTCTTAACAATGCAATATGTGACAGGCCTTTCGTTAAGAAAATCCAAGACCTTCTGATCCGTGTTAAGAAACGGGATCGGATGCGGACTAAAAAATCCTTTATCGTTGATATCGATCACGGCGACAGGTCGATCCGTATAATAACGAACTCCTCGCGCGTAGAACTTACTTGTTAAAATAACATCGCGAGATGCGTCAATATTCTTAAAAATATTACAGATCTGCTTGCAGGATACCCAGGGCTCTGCGGCCTGAAAACTAAGACCCAAAGAAAATAAAAGAGCAACAATCAGGCATGCCTTGGCGATGAAGCTCTTGATAAAATCCTCGCGCAGGACAAAGAAAACCAGGCTCACGGCACACACCATTAACAATCCAATAAAGACATAACCTGCTGTCAAAGAATTATACGCTGGCCCAAACTTCTGCACAAAATAAACCCCTGCAACGGCCGCGAGGAAAAGGGCAACCCCCATCAAAAAAGAAAAACTACGGTAAAGGCGGACAGTCAAAGCGTTCTTTCCCTCCTTCTTCATCAAAACAGCCTCAAAATAAATACCGAGCAGAATCGCGAAAGCTGGAAAGACCGGAAAAACATAGCTTGCTAATTTTGATTGGGCTAACTGCACAACCCCAAAAACCCAGACTATCCACAGCAAAAGAAACATCAAATGCGCCTGCCAGCCTTTGCTCGCCTTCCATAAATAGCGGGCAAAAAATCCCATCGGCACTAAAAAAAGGCTCCATGGAAAAACACCAGCAACGATCGTCATGAGATAAAAATACCAAGTATTACTTTTTTGATGTTCCGCCTGGAAGATGCGTCGCACATGGACATTTTGCCAATATTCATCAATAAAACCTTGTCCAAACTGACTATAGCAATATATATGCCATGGAATTGCAATCACTAAAAATAAAACAAATCCGATAAATGTCGCCCAACATCCCAAAAACTTGATGTCCTTACGATAAAGCAGAAACATAGCAATAATACCAAAAGGAAAAATAAAGCCTAAGGCGCCCTTGGTCAAGACCGCTATCCCTGCGAGAACACAAGATAAGATGATCCCTAAGTTCTTGCGTTTTGGGTGCAAATAGCCATCGTAAAAGAAAACAAGAGATAACAATACCCAGACGGAGAAGACCATGTCAGTTAATACTGCTCGTGATAGCGCGACCCAAATAAAACTTGTCGCGAGGACAATACCCGATAAGAACGCGGCCGTTCGCTTGCCCGAGATCCAAAAAGCTAACGCGTATGTCCCCAAGACACCGATCATGCCAAAAAGAGCGGGAATGAACCGTGAAGCAAACGGCGTCAACCCAAAAACCTTAACGGCCGCGATCATCAGCCAATATGTCATGATAGGCTTCTCGAACTGCGGCGCATCAAAAATATACGGGACAAGCCATTCATGGCGCTGCATCATTTCCTTGACGGTCTGCATATAAAAGACTTCGTCCGGATGCGTCAAGCTTAAGCCCCCATTGCCAAGCATCAATGTGCAAAAAGAAATGAGCAACAATGCAAAGACCAAAACAATGTGTTTCTTGCTTTCAAGCATGTAGGGCCTCCTCGATAAGTTGATTAATCGTCACGAATTCAAAACCCTGACTACGCATTTCTTTTGCCAGCAAAGGGATCACGGCAACTGTTTGCGCGCGGTCGCCTCCCTCGCTTTTGAGAACGCCTCCGCTGTCATGAAAAAGCAGGATATCTCCATTTTTAACCCTGCGCATGATAAAACGTGTAATGTGGCGCGCATCAAATGTTACCCAATCTTTTGAATTCAAAGACCACAAGACGACATCATAACCCATTTCTTTGATCTTGCGTTTTGTCCGCGGACCAAGCCATGCCTTCGGCGGACGAAAATACCGTGTCGTCTGTCCGGTTATCTGACGGACCAAGTGTTCCGTGTATCGGATCTCCTGCTCAATCTCTTCCATGCGATAATATAAGATAACATTATGGGCATATCCATGGTTCTCGATCTCGTGTCCCTCGCGGGCAACCCGCTGGACAACCTCAGGATAAAGGCTGACATGATATCCGGTCATGAAAAATGTTGCCTGGATACCCGATTTTCTTAGCTCATCAAGGATCAGCGGGGTCCACACCGATGATGGGCCGTCATCGAAGGTCAGGGCGATCTTTTTCTTCGCGGAGGGAAGGCGATAGATCGTTTCTCGACGGATCAAAACAGCCTGGTCAAAAAAAACACAAAAACAAAGAGCCGCGAGAAAAATGGTGGCGGTGCCGAGGATAAAAAGAAAGAGAAAATTCATATTAACGCTTGAACTCGATCAAGGACGGATCGTAACCTTCTGGCGCTTGAAAACCCAAGAGATTCAGCAATGTCGCAGCAACATTCGACAGGCCTCGCTGAGGTAGATCCGCCATGGAATACTCGCCTTGATAGCTAGGGTCAACAATAACGAACGGGACCGGATTCAACGTATGCGCGGTCTTGACGCTTCGCTTGCCGTTCTTTTCAACAAACATCTCATCCGCGTTGCCGTGGTCCGCTGTTATAATAGCGACCCCTTTCAACTGGCAAACTGTTTCAATAAGTTTAGAGACACATTCATCCAGGGCTTCGATAGAAACCTTGATCGCCTCGACAACACCCGTGTGCCCGACCATATCACCATTAGGAAAATTGATACGACCAAACCGATACTCTCCGCTTATAAGCAGTTCGATAGCCTTTTCTGTGATCTCATAGCATTTCATCTTTGGCGCCTGATCGAACTGGATCCTGTCAGAAGGAATTTCAATATATTTTTCAAACGCTTCATTGATGTAACCAGACTTATTACCATTCCAGAAATATGTCACATGCCCATATTTTTGGGTCTCAGACAAGGCAAATGATCTTACCTCGGCAGCGCACAGGTATTCCCCGATCGTGCGCTCGATCTGAGGCGGGCTCACAAGAAAATTTTCAGGGATCTTCAGGTCTCCATCATATTGCATCATACCTGCGTAGAGGACGCGAGGGTAACGCTCGCGATCAAATATATGAAAATCTTTTTCTTCAAAAGCGCGAGATATTTCAATTGCCCGATCACCTCGAAAATTGAAAAATACAACGGAATCACCGTCCTCAACGGTTCCCACAGGCTGGCCGTTCTCGCAAATAACAAATGAATGAAGATACTGATCTGTGATCTTGGGATCTTCTTCATAGTAAGTCGTGACCGCTTGTTTTGCTGATGAAAAACCTCTTGCTTTGCCCAAGACGTGAGCCTGCCAACCGCGCGCCACAACGCTCCAGTCGGCATTATAGCGGTCCATCGTCGTAGTCATGCGTCCGCCGCCTGAAGCGATGCGATAATCAACGCCAAATTCCTGATTGAGTACACGTAAAAAATTTTCGGTTTTCTCGATATAGCTCAATGCGGTCTTTTCACCAACATCACGGCCGTCCAAAAGGACATGCAGGCGAAGTTTTTTAACACCATCCTGCGCACAGCGCTTGATAAGCGCAAAAAGCTGGTCAATGTGTGAATGCACATTCCCATCCGAAAGAAGTCCGATCAAATGAAATGTCGACGAATCCTTGGGGCCGGCCGTCAGCTGCATCCATAAAGATGTTTTAAAGATCTCTTCGCTGGCGATCGCGTTATCGACAAGCTTTGCGCCCTGAGCAAACACTCGACCGGCGCCCAAAGCGTTGTGCCCTACCTCACTATTGCCCATATCTTCATCGCTAGGAAGGCCAACAGCCATGCCATGAGCCTGCAGAGAGCTAAACAAAGGACTTGAAAAAAGCTTGTCAAGGCAAGGCGTACGAGCGACAAAAACACCATTGGAAGGATCCTTTTTGCCAAGACCAATGCCGTCCATAATAATGAACAACAGTGGCCCGGGCCGCCCGGAAAACGCTTTAAGTTTTTTTAAGTGTAGATCCATAAGATATTCTCACATGAGCGCATATAGACCGTGCTATTGTACATAAAAATAAAGGAACTTAAAACTTTTTTTGTAGAAATTTATGAAGCTGCGGTAGTCTCAGGCTGGAAATTCCGGCTGGTGATATTTGATCCATTCGTTGGCGTAACGGCTGTACCAATCCTCTGCCGCCGCTTGAAAGCCGATATCTTTACCTTTTTTCTCGCCTTCAAACCAGCGATGGCGCTCGATCTCTTCGATCACGCGCTTATCTTTAAGAAGTTGTTGCAAAGGATACTTGCACATAGTTTTTTTCCTAAACGCATTGTATCGCAACAAGATAAAAACTGTCAAGAAATATAAATACCGCCCCAAAAATGATCATGCATCTCTTGTATGCTAAATACCGACACGAATGCGATAGGTAACGGTCACTTCACCGTCTTTTGGAATTTTCGGATCAAAACGCACAGTAAATGCATCCTTTTGTTCATACGCCTGATCATGCGAAACCATGGTCCAGCTCCCTGGAACAGGCTCAACAAGCCCGACAACAATATCCTCTTTCTTGTGATTGCGCACCTTGATCTCCCATGCGGTCTCATACATGCGACTTGAGATCTGCTTGAAGTCTGTTTGCCTGCGCTCAACAACAACGTCAAAAGCTTCTCCAACCTTGAGCCGAACATCTTCATTCTTAGGTGTATGAGCGATGCGATCCTCTCCGATGAACTGCAAAGCTCCTTGCTCATCCTGTTTGTACAGGCGCATAATACCGGCCGGCAACGGCATGCCAAGCTTATTCTCCTGCGCATTTTTGAACTTCACATAAACATTCACTTTTTGCTTAGGGCTCTGCTCGCGATATTGCATCGTAAAATACCCTTGCTCCCCATAAACCAAGAATTCCTTAATGATGTCAAACGCATTAGCCTCTAATAAACTGATCTGTTTTGTCTGATTATCCTTGATCGTTGTCGGCCGCTGCAAATCATACAAATGATATTCAAAGAATCCCTGCTCCTGGAATTGCGCTCCACCTAAAGCATCAGCCATCATTTCTTTGCGGGTCGCTAACGCGTTACGCATGACCGGCGCCTGAACGCGATTTACCTCTCCCGCGACTAATTTTAATTTCGCGCGGTCGTATGTCGCGCCGCTTTTATTATCAACGGTTACCCAGCCGGACAGATCAGCCTTCGCGTCTGCTTGATCGAGAACAAGGACATAATCCGCTTTCCAGACAATATTATTCGTCAAATACGAGACTTGGATCTCTTGCGCGCCATCCGCTGTGCTCACGTATAGCCAAGTCAGGGTTGGCTTAGCGATCAAATTTTCCGGGATCCTCGGCAAAATTTGATATCCAGGATGCCCTAAATAAATTTCATCACCGATCTTATAGATCTGGCCATTATTATTGCTCAACAAAACCGCGTCAATAACACTTTTTCTGTCTTGATATTCATTGACTTCCATAAGCTTGATCTTTTTTCCAACATATTTGTCCAAAAGCTTCTGTTGGTTCATCAAATCATACTCATAATTTTGCTCTAAAACCACGAACTTATCAGGAGAAGTTAAAGACTTCACGTGTACCGTTACCGGCATGATATGCGCCGCCACATCCATGAACTGAAGCTCATTCTCCTTACCCTTGGCTATCCTGATCTTGCGCGTATCTTTAACAAGGCCGAGATTCGCGTTATACACCGTCACTTCCATGGCGGTTTGATCATCGCTCATCGATCTTGTGACCGGCTGAGCATCAGCAAAACTAACAGCAGAGAAAACAACGACAACAGCTAATAAAATAATGTTTCGCATACTTTCTCCTTGTTAAACACTAAAGCGAAAATAAACAACATCACCGTCTTGGATCTCGTAGTCCTTGCCCTCCAAGGAGACGAGATTCTTTTCCTTAAGCGCCTGATAGCTGCCATATTTTTCAAGATCAGCGAAGCGATAGACTTCCGCTCGAATAAAGCCTCGCTCAATATCCGTATGGATCTTGCCCGCGGCCTTGACAGCTTTTGTACCTTGCGCAACAAGCCAGGCGCGTGTTTCTGTCGGTCCTGCAGTAAAAAAACATACCAAACCCAAAAGCTCCTGCCCTGCCTTTGCGAGAGTAGCCAGACCAGGAGAGGTTATGCCTGCCGATTCATAATATGTCGCCCTTTCTTCAACTGGCAATTCCAAGATCTCTGCTTCGAGCTTGGTACACAAAGTGATCACTTTCGCGTTTTCCTTCTTGGCCAGCTCTCTTAATGGATCAAGCAGATCATCACACACTTCTCCCTCTCCGGTATTGGCAACATATAGGATCGGTTTTGCGGTCAAAAATTCAAATTCATCAATGAGTTTAGGATCAAGCTTTTGACTGCGAATAGATCTTCCTTGGTTAAATCCCTGAATAGCAATATCAAGTGTTTCGATTTTCTCCTGTGCGAGCTTATCGCCGGATTTAGCCACTTTCAATAGACGATCATATCCTTTCTGCGCCTGCTGAAGATCCGCGAGTAATAATTCGGTTTCGATGATCTCTGCGGCGTAAATAGGATTTAAATTACCGGCAACGTTCACGATGTTTTCATCATGAAAACAGCGCACAACATGACAGATCGCATCAACTGAACGTATGTTCGATAAAAATTTATTACCAAGTCCTTCCCCTTGGCTGGCGCCCTTGACAAGACCCGCAATATCCACGAACCGGATCCCGGAGGGCGTGATCTTAGCGCTGGCCCATTCCTTGGCAAGACGATTAAGTCGGGGATCCGCTAAGGGGACAATACCGACATTCGGCTCGATCGTGGTAAACGGAAAATTCTCAACAGCAGCACCAGCGCCCGTAAGGGCGTTAAACAAAGTTGATTTGCCGACGTTCGGCAGACCGACGATACCTATTTCCATGTTATCATTCCTTATTCTCCGCGCCTGCCAAGACCGATGCCAAGGCGTCGACGATATGTTGATCGATCTTTGAACCCATTTCACGCAAGATCCTAAATGATTCGGTTTGCGAAAGACCTTTGCGATAAGGCCTGTTGGTCCGAAGGGCATCGTATATATCCGCCACGGCCAAGATACGGACAAGAGGATGGATCTGCTCACCCTTAAGACGATCAGGATAGCCGCTGCCATCTAGCTTCTCGTGATGATGCCGCACGATATCTCGCAAATGCCCAAGGCTTTTGATCGGCTTGATGATCTCTTCGCCCAAAGCAGGATGAGCCTCCATTACGATACGTTCTTCGATAGTGAACGGGCCTTGCTTCAGCAAAACGTCATCGCTTACGCCGATCTTTCCAAGGTCATGCAAGCGCCCAGCATCACGCAAAATGGACCTCTCTTCTTCGCTAAGGCCTAAATACGTCGCGATCTTTACAGCATAATCCGAAACGCGATCCAGGTGCCCTCGCGAATAAGGATCCTTGGCTTCGACCGCAACGGCTAAGGCAGAGATAATATCAAAATAGCTTCTTTCCGCATCCACATGCAATCGATCATTTTCGATCGCTACGGCTGTCTGCATCGCAACGCTATGTAATAATGCGACATCTTCATGATTAAAATCAGCCTGGATCTTTCGGCCAGAAACAACGAGAACGCCCAAAACCTTATCATGTAGCACCAGAGGGACAGCCATAAGAGGAGATTCAAAATGTTGATCCGCGATTAGGGTTTTCGTTGACAAAATAAGAAATGCCTTAGATCGATCGAGAACATCCTCTAAAAAGCTTCCACGACAGCTAAAGAGAACCTGTTTAAAAGAGCCCGGAATCGATCCATAATACGCCATTACATGCAAATGCGCCTGATCTTCGTCGATCATCAAAAGAGCCCCCGCCTTACCTCCAACGGCTTCCGTGATCGTTTCAATGATCAGATCAAGAAACTTATCGATGTTTTGAATGGAAGATATTCCTTGCCCTACCTTGGACAAAACCCCTTGCAGGGTGTTCTTGGTCAATTCAAGCTTCGTGATATTGTCCCTAAGCTTATCGATCGCTTCATTAAATGTTTGCGTCAAGGCCATGACCTCATTAGCATCATCCGAAACAAAAACCGCATTCTCTGTTCCAATGATAGACTTCAACGCTTCTTGATTGGCCTTGGTCAATCGCAAAATCCGCACAACAACCAAACGCATCAAAAAATAACCAATCCCTATACCGATCGCAACGTAAAAGATCGTGGCGTTTAAGTTATCCGCGGTCAACTGAATTTCACCGGAGGAGCGCAACTGGAGATATAGATAATATAACAGCGATAAAGGAATAATCGAGATCAGGATAAAGATGATATTGAACTGAATGATCAATGATGATCTTTCAAATGACGTCATCTTAGGCTTTGGTGCCATAATGTCCTTTGGCGCTCAGCATTTGCCGTTAGGGTTTTAGAAATGCTTTTGGATATATTCGTTCAACAAACGCTCAGCTTCATCTTTACACTGACCGCAAACGGTGCCTAGCTTTGTTCGCTCCTGAAGTTCGTAGTAACTACGCGCGCCCTCCAAAACCGCATGCTCGATCTCTTGATCGGTCACATTCATACATTGGCAGACGATCTTCACCTCTTCTGTGCGCACGTTCTCCTGCATGCCATTTCGCTCGTAATAGTTGTTGATCGCGGCGCGCAGCGCCTTATCCCCTAAAACAGAACAATGGATCTTATGCTCCGGCAGGCTTCCTAGCTGCTGCATGATATCCTTAGGAGAAAGCTTGGCCGCTTGCGACAACGGCATTCCCTTGATCATTTCCGATAAAACAGACGTGCTTGCGATCGCCGAAGCGCAGCCATACGTACGCCATCGGCAGTCAACGATCGCTTGCTTATCCTTGTCCACTTTAATGTACATATTCATTTGGTCGCCGCACTTAATATTGCCGACAGATCCTTCGCCATCCGCCTTAAAATCTTCCCCATCTTTAAGAACATTGCGCGGCTTCATGAAATGATCTTTCACTTTTTCGGTATAGACCCAATTCTGTTCCATAGCTGTCCTCGACTCTTAATATACAGTTGACATCTTGCGCACTTTATCGATGACGTTCGGCAAAACGTCCAACACATACTCGATCTCAGAGAAACGGGTCTCTCGCCCCATACTTATACGCACAGAGCCGTGCGCTAATTCTGCCGATATTCCTGTTGCCAAAAGAACATGTGAGGGGTCCAGCGACCCTGACGCGCACGCGGATCCTGTAGAAACCGCGATCCCTTCCATATCAAGATAAAGCAATATCGCCTCACCTTCAGCACCTCTGAAAGAAACATTCAGCGTTCCCGCGAGAGAATCCTCAGGGTGTCCGTTAAAACGAACATCGGGAATTTTCTGACGAATGCTATCTTTTAAGATATTCTTGAATTCTTTCAATCGCTTGGCTTCCGGTATCATCTCTTGCTCGCGCATCTCGATCGCCGCGCCAAGGCCGATAATGCCCAGCGTATTTTCCGTCCCTGCTCGGCGGCCACGCTCTTGATGTCCTCCGCGGATAAACGGACAGAAAGGGATCCCTTTTTTAGAATATAACGCCGCGATCCCCTTGGGCCCGTAAATTTTGTGGGCGGAAAGGGTCAAAAAATCAACATTCAAGTCTTTCACATCAATGGGGATCTTGCCGACAGCTTGCACAGCATCCGTATGAAAAAATGCGCCAACCTTATGCGCCATCTGAGAGATCGCTCTAATATCCTGGATCGTGCCTATCTCGTTATTAGCCATCATGACCGAAACGATCGAAACCCCAGGCACGATGGCATGCGACAGCTCGTCCATCTTGACCTTCCCCTGATCGTCAACGCCGACAAAAACAACATCAACGCCTCTGTCCTTAAGGCACTTGGAAGACTCCAGAACACAAGGATGTTCGATCTGGGTCGTAACGATCCGCGTTTTTCCATCTTTTTTGAAAGGACAGCAATGCTTTGACGAACAAGCGACCATGTTCAAAACAGTGTTGTTCGCTTCAGATCCACTACCGGCAAAAACGATCTCTTCCGCCTTAGCGCCAATAAAAGACGCGACCCTCTCCCGCGCCTGCTCAACAAGCGAAGCGGCTTCGCGCCCAAAGACATGCAAGCTGGACGGATTCCCAAAAGACTCCATCGCCTTTTGCATCGCTTTCTTGACTTGCGGATGCAGCGGGGTCGTGGCGTTATGATCAAGATAGACTTTTTGTTTCTTCATGTTCTTTCTGCGTTAGCTGCGCATCCTTACGGAAACGTATCATATTCTCAATGGATCTCTTAGCTCGGTCTATCATGTCTTGCGGCAAAATGACTTCATGGACCATATTCTCAAGCGATGTCACCACCTTAGCCAGCGTTGTTTTCTTCATATTAGGACAAGAGGCTAAAAATGTCGCTTCATAAAATCTCTTTCCAGGATTTTCAATTTTTAAAGGATAGATCATGCCGACTTCTGTAGCTACGATAAATTCTTGCGCCTGCGATTCTCGAGCGTAACGCAGCATCCCCGATGTAGACAAAACCGCATCCGCGAGTTTTAGAACAGCCGCGCTGCATTCAGGGTGTGCCATTACCTTCGCGGCCGGATGCTCTTTCTTGAGGTCTAGAATATGTTCCGGCAAGATCCGCGCGTGCGAAGGGCAATATCCCTGCCAGATGATGACATTGCGCCCCGTCTTATGCGCTGCGTAAGATCCCAGATGCTTATCCGGTAGAAAAATAATTTTATCTTGATCGTTAAAGGCGTTCTGGAGCATTTCAACGGCATTCGCGGACGTACAGCAGTAATCGCACTCAGCCTTGACATCCGCTGAGGTGTTGACATAGCAGATGATCTTTGCGTCCGGATGTTGAACGCGCAGGTCCCTGACCTGTTGCGCGCTGATCATGTCGGCCAAAGGACAACCCGCGGATGGTTCTGGGATCAAAACTGTTTTTTGAGGAGAAAGGATCTTGGCAGTTTCTGCCATAAAATAAACCCCGCAAAAAACGATCACATCAGCCTTTGTCTTGGAAGCTTCAATGCTTAAGCCTAAAGAATCGCCGGTAAAATCCGCGACATCCTGGACCTCTGGCAACTGATAATTATGGACCAAGATGACAGCATTGCGCTTCTTTTTGAGCTCTTGTATCTTTCCAGCGAAATCATTCACTCAACACATCCTTTAGTATCTATTCATTATCTATATATTAAAATAAATAACAAGGATTTTCCTTAATCGCGCAAGGTCATTTCCTTTTTTTCCAAAGAAAATCCTTAAGATATGACGCCCACTGATCCAAGGCAGCGGAAAGCTTTTCTAAATCCTCCGCGTTCTCAAATGGCGCATCGCTAAGATCCGCGATTTCTTTTGTGTCCGCGAACGTAGCCAAGGCCTTATCTGTGTCCCCGTCCGCAACGCTTCCCTCGAGTGTAAGCGCCAGCGAAGGCTTTGCGGCACCCTTGATCGCCTTCATAAGAAGCCGCTCTTCTTCCACGACATAGATCCCTGAAACTTTTAGATCGACAACAAGCAAATTTTTTCCTTTAAGATCTTGGACCTCTAATTCTTCCATGTTCACATCAATAACGCTATCCATCGAGTCAGCAAAGCTGCGGAATATGGTCAGCGCGATTTGCTGCATCGCATCCGCGGAGAACCGATCTTTAACCAATTCCCCATCAATGTCACGAACTTTTAGACGAAGATCCCTTAGGTCAATATTGCGAAAAAAGATCTCTTTATATGCTTTCAGATCTGCTTTTGTCTCAACCCAAGAACGCTCAAAGCCAAAGATCACCGTCTGCTGCGCATAAGCAATGCAAGAAAGCAACAATCCTACGGAAAAAGCCGCATACGCGGCTATTCTTGGCCAACGCATAATAAACTCCCAAGTTTAATAATGTTATGAAAGCTGTTTCTGAATTTTCTCAAGAAGTGCGGAAAATTCAAAGGGTTTTACGATATAATCGTTCGCGCCGTAAAATTCATGCGCTTTATCGATCAAATGTTTTTCCATCGGCTGCGCTGTAAAAACGATCACGGGAATATGTTTCGTTTCATCGTCACAGCGTAGCTCATCACAAACTTGATAACCATCCTTATATGGCATCGAAATATCCAGCAAAATAAGGTCTGGTTTTTCTCTTCTTATATCTTCCAGAGAATTTTTTGGGGATTGAAAAGTGACAACGGAAAAACCACTTTGCTCAAGCTTCTTTTGCGTGACTTTAAGGATATCCTCTTCATCATCAAAAATAACGATCTTTTTTTTCACCATATCATTCCCCTTTTTTCTTTTATCCTAAAATAACACGCGTCCTCTATGATGGCAATAAAAATAAGCCTTTGCTACATAACCGGGATCTGCGCCTTAGGACAGATCTGGTTGTAGGCGCAATACGAACAAGCCAAATAATCCGGCCGCGCCTCAAAGGATCCACGCCGGATGCCTTGTGACGCCTTGTCGATTGACTCCATGATCCTATCGACATCTTTTTCTGTGACAGCTGCCCGCCCCACAATACCCGTTTCAAGAAAATGCAATTCCTTAAAATCCGGCGATTTTCCTGTTGCCTTTTCATACGCCACGCTATAAAGGCTTAATTGTAGATTCTCTTTGGCCTTTTTATCTGCCTCAGCCTGTTTACGGATCTCTGATGATTTAAAATCAACGATCGTTGTAATCCCGTCAACGATATCAATGCGATCCCAACGTCCTTTAATACGGCATGAGCCAACCATAAATGAAAATTCCTGCTCGACGAACGCAGGAACGATATTGCGCGCTTCTTGCTGGATAAAAAAATCCTTTAACCCTGTCCTGGCGGCAGCCAGACGAAGCTGGATGTGCTCCTGTGACATAAATCCTTCCTTGCGAAACGCATTCTCGAAAACCACGATCACATCCTGGGCTGTCACAGGCCTCTGCTGCATCTTGCACTGATGATAATACTGCACCGCGTCATGCAAGGCTTTACCGTAAGCAACCGTATGATGCGTCATGATCGGCACATGAAGAACATGAACATATTTATATTTTAAAGGACATGTTAAGTAATCGTCGATCTGATAATAGCTCAAAGAAATGATCTTTTCATCCGCGATCTTGCCCGCGACAGGCAATGGGGCTGAAACCGGCGGCGCATTTCGCTCGATCGCCTGCAACGCGGAAGCTTTGATAATCTCTTGTGTGCGCTGTTCCGCCACAGCCTCTTTCACGAAACGGCTGACCTTACGCGGTTGTTTTGTTCCATAATCGACAGCAGAAGTCAAATACAGCTCTTTTTTCGCGCGTGTCATAGCCACATAAAAAAGTCGTCGCTCTTCCTGCAGATGAAAGTCTCCTAACGGCAAAGCATCTTTGATCAAGGCCTCCGCAAGCTCAATAGGTTCACTGCGTCTAGGCCATGGAAATTTTGTCTCAACTAAGCTTACTAAGAAAACAACCGCGAATTCCAGCCCCTTGGATTTATGAATTGTTAAAACATTGACCGCTGATGCGTCCAATTCAGCCTCAGCAACCGCAGGATCATCCCCCGCCTCGATCAGCATATCCAGATAATAGACAAAATACAGCACGCGATCTTCATGGGTCGCGTATTCAAAATTACGGACAATATCAAAGAACTTCGCCAGATTGCACAGTACAACTTCATTTTCCGCTGTTTGCCCTTGGGCAAGACGCGCCAGCCACCCGCTCTCCGCCAAAAACGCGTACAGCAATCGCCCAGTCGTGTAATCCTTAGCCCAGGTAACATATTTAAGGATGTCCGCAATCAGCTTATCTTTTGCAGAGATAAAACTTTCAGAAAAATTTTGCTCCTCCAGGCCCTGCATATTCTGCAAAGTAAAAAATAGATCCCACTGCTTGCGCTTGGCTAAATGCAAAAGCTGGGTCAATTCAACAACGGGGAGGTTGTACAACGATGACGTGGCTAAATAAAAAAGGCTTAATGAATCCGCGGGATCGGCTGCCACGCGCAAAAACGAAATGCACAGCCGAACCTCCGCGCGCGTATAAAGCCCTTGATTGCCGCTAAATTGCCATGGGATCCCGCGCATATTAAGCGCCCGGATAAAAGGATCCGCGCTTGCATTTGACCGGACAAGGATCGCAAAATCTTTATAGGTATAAACTCCCTCTTGAACTTTGTTCTGTATAAATTCCGCCACCCAATCGCTTTCCGATGCCAACGTATCAAAATGTACATGCTCTGGACTTTTACCATCTTTTTCGAGCGCGACAAGACGCTTGTTGATCTTAGCGCGGACCTCAAATCGGTCTGGATTATTATTTTGGATCAGCTGGTAAGCCGCGTTCAATATCGGCTGGGTTGACCGATAATTACGTGTTAACGCGATCTTTTCGCTTTGCGGATAGCGCTCCATAAAATTTAAAATATTGCTAATAGCCGCTCCGCGCCATTTATAGATCGATTGATCATCATCCGCGACCACTGTAAGATTAGAATGCTCCCCTGCCAATAGGGTCACAAGCTCAAATTGCGCGTAATTGGTATCTTGGAACTCATCGACCAAGATATACTGAAATTGCTGTTGATAGCGTCTCAAGACCGCCGGATGCTCACGCAAAAGCTTTAATGCCAAAAAAAATTGATTGGCAAAATCGATCTTTCCTTCTTTGATCAAAAGCTCTTGATAGCGCAAATAACATTGCGATAGTTCATGGTGACGCTGGGCCTCTTCAGCCAGCGCGGCATCGGATGGATCTTGGCTCGCTTGCTGCTTGAGGGCTTGCGCGTACGCCATGTACTCCTGAGGGGAAACATCTTCATCGCGGGCGCGGGAAAAAAGACCGATCATCGCGTCCACGAATTTGGTCGGATTGCTTAACGGCCTATAGTACTGCAACGGGAACTTGAAAAGATTTTCCCGAAAAAATACAGCCGCCTGCGGACGTGTCAGTACCTTAAAGTTTGGATCTATCCCCAACTCCAGCGCGTTCTCGCGCAGAATACGGTCCCCGAACGAATGAAAGGTCGAGATCCAGGTGTCGGTAAAGCCATAAGGCACCAGGATATCCACCTTTTCCTGCATTTGATAGGCGGCTTTATCGGTAAAGGTCAACGCGAGAATCCTGCTGGGCTGAACGTGGCACTCAACGATCAGATGAGCGATCCTTTGGGTAATGACAGTGGTCTTACCCGTTCCGGCGCCGGCAATGATCAATAGCGGCCCTTGCTCGTGCAAAACAGCTTTCTGCTGCTCAGGGTTGAGGGGTAGGGATGAAAGACTTGACAATCTTACGGCCGCTTTACAGGTTTCTTGAACTTATTTAAGATCCCGCATTCGTATTTGCACGCGATCTCTGGATACGCCCCCTGAAAAGACGCGGTGCACTGGCTCATGCATTCTTGACGCATCGCGATCAGCTTGATGAGCGCCGTTAAAACGATCACAATAATGAGAGCCCATAATAACTTTCGCTTCATGTTGCGACTCCGTTTCTATTATAATTTTAGATTTAGCTTCTATTATACCAAAATCATAAATTCTTTATCGAAAAATCATCAAATGAAAGAAACACAAGCAATCGATCCTCTCTTCCGATGCACGC
>CAZAOD010000012.1:0-27275 GCA_964486675.1 uncultured Planctomycetales bacterium
GTTCTGCGCGGGAGTATTCACCGACAGATAGGTATCCGCGATGATCTCCAGGCGCCTTAAAGCGTCTTGCACTTTATCCTCCGGCCCGTTAACGATGATCCAGGATAATTTCATCTGCGGCAGGCCTAAGCTTTTTGACAAACCGCCCAGGACAAAGGTCAAGGCCTCGGTATTGTTTGATAATGTCCGCACTCCGTCCTTGTGCATATCAAGAACATAATCAGAAAACACTTCATCGCAAATAATAGCAACATCCCTTTCGCGACAAAGATGATTGATCACAGTAAGCTCCTTAGTCTTGACAAAGCCTCCTGTGGGATTATTCGGATTCACCAAAACAAGTGCTCTGGTTTTCGCGGAAAACTTTTCCTTAAGCGCGGATAGATCGATCTCCCATTGCTGTTGATAACAAAGAGGATACAGCTGGATATCCACATCGTTGAGCTGCGCTAAGAATTCAAAGAGCGGATAGCTGGGGCTTGGGAACAAGGCTTCTTCATGCGGATTAAGCAAAAGACGAAAAAGGAATGCATACGCCTCGCTTGAGCTCGCCGTTAGGATGACCTGCTCAGGCCTGATCATCACTTTTTGCTTTGTATACATCTGCGCTATGGCCTGGCGAGCTTGCTCTTGGCCAAAAGGCTGAGGCTGATACAAAATATTCGACGCCAAAGACAGCGCTTTAAGGATCTGTCGATCAGGATATGCAAAGCCTGCCTGCGTAGGATTTGATGCCGTAAGATCAAAGATCTCGATCTTTTTTTCTTTTAGCTGGGCAAGGGCGAGCATCAATGGATTTTGCTCAAAGGACCAATCTGTGCGGCGGGAAAACATACGAAGAATTAACGTCTCCAATCTTCCTGGAGTTTCTGGATCTCTTTCTCTTTTTCTTTCAGCTTCTGCTCGATCTTATCGAATTCAGACTTCGCGATCCACTGCTCTTCATCTTTTTTCTTTTGCAAGATCGCGTTGGTCTTGCGAAGCTCGGCGATTTCATCTTTTTGATTGCGCACCATGAAATCAAGGTTCGTTACCTTCAAAAGAAGGTCATTTTTTTCCTTAGTCAGTTTCTCAAGGTCGGACTGCAGGCTCTTCTTCTCGCGTTCGCTGGAAAGCCTCAAGGAATATTCATGTTCACGGTCTGTCTGGGCCTTGGTCAATTCCATTTTGGCCTGGCGGATCTCTTTTGTCCGTCGGTCAAGCGATGTTTCCTGTTCAGACAGCCACTGCTTTTCTCTTTTTAATTTTTCTTCGAACTTTTTGATTTTTTCTCTTTCTTCATGCAGATCACTTTTTAATTTATCTTCTTCTCTTTTAAGATCATTGATCTCTTTTTTATATCTTGCGACATATTCTTTGAGCCGAAAAGCCGCCTCTTGCCACTCTTTATCCTCCTTGGATAAAACAGGCTCTGTCTGCTCCGCGCGCTTGCGGCGTCTTCGCTCTTGCTGTGCCGGAAAAAAGACAGCAAAAACAACGAAAGCGAGGATCGAGAAAATAAAAAGAAGTAGGATCAATTGAATGGTCGGCATAGATCTTTTTTCCTTGCCTCATATTATACTTGAAACTTCTTGAAATCAACAAAACTCTCCAAAAAACAAGAACCCCGCATAAGGTACATCTTACGCGGGGTCTGGCTAAGAAAATATCAAAAAACAAATTATAAAAGAACGATACATCTATCCTAAAGATAGCACAACTTTACAAAAAAAGAAGGCTTCTTGGAGCCTGCCCTGCAAGCGTTTTCCTGAAACTACTTTTCTGCATTAGATGGAGCAATATTGTTGATGCCCATCTCTTGGCCTTCTTGGTTGAGCTCATTGACCGCGCGCTGAAGCAATGCCATAACCGTCAACAGGCGAGAGGAAAGCTCTTTTTCTTTTGCCTCTTTATCTTTAAGCGTCGTCTCAAGATTGGCAACATAACTAAGCTGTGCCGCGAACGCTGTGCGCTGGTATGTCGCATACAATCCCAAGAAAAAGATCATAACAATTTGCACCAACGTGATCATTTGCCATACCTTTAACCTTTTGTTCATATCCTCTTTCACGCTTCCCTCCTTATGTTTTAATAAATGTGTTCTTTATTATACCTTTTTCCGAAAGAAAAACAACATATCGTCTTAAGCGATCGCGCTTTCATGCGGCGAATCACGCAAGAATAAGATCGATGTTTTGATCCCTTGAGAGCATTTATGAATAAAATCAAAATCCGGTCTCTCCGGCATCCCAAAAATATTAATATCCGCCTGTGGAGCCTGCCCTAAGACTGCCGCGAAATCACCAACAAGGACCTTGATGTCAAGATCCCCGGAAAGCCTCATCAGCTCTCCCAGCCTTGCTAAATAAGCTGTCGCGTCATCGCTTTCCTCTTTGGACGCAACAGCCTGTATAAGACAAAGGTATCCATCCCAATTTCTTTGAAGCTGGATCGCCAGCAAAATGGATAAATCGATGTTTGGACTTCCTTTTCGAATCCACAAGTTAATGCGCTGAGGAACTGATATAGTCATCTGCCCTTGCTTGTGCAAAATAATGCCCAAATCTTCCCGCGAAGCCTGTTGAATGGCTTGCCGAATAGAGCTGTCCGCCAGACCATTCTCGGGAAGAACACAAAAAAAGGCATTAGGCGGGAAATGGGTCGCTTTAAGGGTCTGCAAAACCGTACTGACACCGCACGCGGGATCTTCCTGGGCCAAGGTAACCCCCTCGGAAAAAACACCTTTTTCAGCAAAAGGCTTGATCATGTTCTGAATGCGGCCAGACGCCCCTTCTTTTTTTCCTTGCTCAAAACAAAAAGCTGTTAAGCGGCCATTCGGATAAACGATAGCATCCAACACTGGAAAAGCGCGCTGAAAGCCATTCACATCCGTTATCAGCGCAGCAACATTTGGTTTCCATATCTTAGGATAATAAGGCAGTCGTGCGGCCGCTTTTGCCATTTGTTCGGATAAAAAGATCAAAAGACCACTTCTGACATCAGGTGAAAAACGCACGGTCTTTCTGCGCATCAGTGCCATATACAAAATACCTATGGCGATCCAAGAGATCCAGCTAAAGACCGGATTGATCAGGAACATAGCACCCAAACATCCCATCCACCCCAAAAGAGGCACTATTCTTGAAACCCTGAAAGAAGGGCGAAAGCTAACGATGCCGATCCACTGCTCAACAAAAACCGAGAAATTAATAAGCCCGTAAGTAATCAAAAAAAACATGGTCAGGATCGTAGCGACCTGGTTCAAAGTGCCGGCTAAGATCGTAACAAGGGCAATGAACGCTGTCAAAAGGATCGCGGTCGTCGGCTCATCTTTTTTATTGCGATGCGTAAAAGGTCCGAGCAAAGGAAAAACCTTGCTTTGACTTAAGGCAAACAAAGTCCGCGGAGCCGTCACGCACATATTAATGGCCGATGAAAGCGTAGCACCCATGATCCCAGCGATCACTAAGGCAGGCCATCGTCCCATATCCACCATGATATTCGTGTTGCTGACCAGATCTTCCCGTCCTGCCTTCCAGCTCAACCAAACAGCAAGCATCAGATAAACAACAAAGCTAAGACCTATCGCGAAAAGCGTCCCTATTGGAATACTTTTTTTCGGCTCTTCTAACTCCCCGGACATGGAAAGTCCCGACATAAATCCTGTCACGGCGGGAAAAAATACAGCAAAGGCAATAAAAAAATCATTCCAAGATACGAGAAGCGATCTTGTCGGCTGCGCAGAGGATAAAGATATATTTTGGCCTAAGAAGATCGAGATAAGCGATAGGACAATGACACCCAAAATGAAATATTGCGTCCGAAACGCAACACGCGCGCTACAATACGAAACCCACAAAATAAAGAACCAAGCCAAAAGACAAACAGCTAAAAATGAATGCTGCGGAAAGACATTGACCCAGCACTCAGCAAAACCGACAATATAAAAAGCCATAGAAATAGCCTGCGCTAAATACAGCGGCAAGCCAATGGCCCCTCCTGCCTCCGCGCCTAAAGACTTTGTGATGATCGAATATGCTCCGCCATGACCGATCCTGATATTCGTCACGATCGAAGAAACTGAAAATCCCGTCAACAAGCTGATCATGTTGCTTGCGACAATAATGATAAGCGCCGCAACAATACCCACTTGGCCGACCACCCAGCTCAAACGCAAATACATAATGACCCCAAAAATGCTGAGCAAGCTGGGAACAAAAACACCTTCAAAAGTGCCAAAACGTTTTGAGGACAATCCTTACCTCGCCTTTTATCGGAAATCCATCATATCGCTACGGGATCAGGGCCTGCTGAAGAACGTTGAAAAAATATCCTGTAAAAATAATGCCGGCAGTGATCAGCGAAAAAAAGATCACGATCAACTTCAATTTCATCGCTCGCCGTAAAATAACAGCTTCCGGTAAACTTAAAGCGCTAACCGCCATCATAAACGCCAACGCGGTTCCCAAAGGGACGCCTTTACGAAAAAGCGCTACGGCTATCGGGACAATAGCCGCACAGCTACCATACATCGGAACGCCTAAGCCGACAGCGGCAGGAACTGAAAAAGGGCCTGTCTTGCTAATAGCTGACTGGATCGCCTCTTGAGGAACATAATTGTGGATCAAGGCTCCCAAGCCAACGCCAGCCAGGATCCAAAGCCAAAGACGCTCCAAGATAGTCCTTGATTCACTGAACCCAAACTGCACCCTCTGCCAGATTGTCGTATATGAGCGCTGCTGTTGTTTATCTGTCATCGATCCAACAATATCCCTCTCTAAAAGGCTCTCGAGTTTCATCTGCCCCAAAATAAGTCCTGCCCCGATACCCAGGATCATGCCGCTTAAAACATACAAAACGGTGATCTTCCAACCAAAAAAATTCAACATCAAAACAACAAGATATTCATTGATCAAAGGCGAAGTGATCAAAAACGCGAACATGACCCCAACAGGGATTCCCATCTTAACAAAACTTAAAAAAATTGGGATCGATGAACAAGAACAAAAAGGCGTGATCGCGCCAAATAAAGACGCGTAAAAAGCCGCTAAGATCCGCTTCTGACTTAGCCATGCCTTGATACGCTTCTCATCCAGAAAGGATCGCAAGAACCCCAAAAAAGAGATCATAACGAACAACAATAAAATAATCTTGATCGTATCATAAAGAAAAAAATGCAGGACATTTACCAGGCGAGACGACGGGTCAAAACGCAAAAAAGAGTAAACAAACCAACTGATCGCTGACTCCAGCATAAGCCTCCTTGTGCGGAATAAGAATAGTTCATGTTAATAGGCGTTGAATATTTTGTCAACGATTTTTGGCAACGAAGCGATAGAACAATTTACTCAAATCATCTGGACAATGCATAAGTTTTTTATATAATAAAGAAAACTTAACCCCTTTAAAGGAGCTCATATGAAAAACGCTATCTTTCTTCTCGCCTTCACGATCATCGCTGGCATGTTAACAGGATGCCAAACAACAAAAGCGCACACAGATCAGATATCAACCTTAAATAATCGCATTATAACGCTTGAGGCAACGCTTGATCAGAAAGATCAAGAAATCTCTGACCTTCAATACCAATTAGACAGCGTAAGCGAGAAAAAATCCACGAAAACACCTGCTGTTATTGTTGCCCCGGAAAACAAAGATAGCCTTGGCATCATCCGTGTGAACGCTCCAACGACCGATATCCAAAAAGCCCTCAAATCAGCCGGATATTATCAAGGAAATATTGATGGGAAGATAGGTCCAAACACAATTGCAGCCATTGCCGCATTCCAGAAAGCTAACAATCTTAAGGCTGATAGCATAGTAGGCGCTAAAACATGGGAGATTCTAAAAACATATCTTAAGTAATTGTAAGATATTTGCTTAAGAATAATATTGATATTTAGTGGATTAAAGATGTAAAAAATAAGGGATTATGGTATCCATAATCCCTTATTTTTATGAATAAACTATGTATTGTGGAGTATTATCTACTATCAGGAACATAGAATATAGGTCTTCCGGCAAAGAAATAATCTTTTTCAAAGGCTTTTCGCTCCATTTTCCCTAACTCTTCCACAAATTCATGCTTACTGACAAGCAGGCTCGGAGCACTGATTTCATGAACCTTTAGGCCGAAAGTCTTACGATAATGAGCATAATGCTTGATCATGGTAGCGTGAATTCGCTTGAGAGTGGACGGTCTTCTCAACAAAAGGAAAACCTGCGTTTTCCAATCATCGACAAATTCTTTCGTAAGCTTTTTAGGGGCAGCGGCCAGCTGTGTTCCGAGATTTCGCGCCACTCGTTCATCAGCCTCTTGACAAATAAACTTTAAAAGATGCCACGCCTCAAACAACTCCTGCTTTCCTTTGATCTCAAGACGTTTGAACCATACAAAAGCATGGAGCCTACGCGACCAATCCCACCATTTCCAAGGACTATCAAGGTCAAGAACAGGAATAAGAAAAAGGTCTTCCTTGAGAAGTAAGGACCCGAAAACTCCCGGAGGGCGGCCAAGCCTTTTATCTTTTAAGGTGGTACGGTAAACTCCACAAGATGGACTTCCCTCCATAAAGGCAAAACCTTCAGCGCCAGAACGCTTAATGATCTCTTGCGCGGTCAAAGCGCCCGCGCGCATTTCATTGGACACATCGCGGCCTTGACGATTTTTCATGCGCGCCTTTCCTTGCCAAAAATCATCCCCGCTTCCAACAACTAGCTTCATCGGGTGCCTGGGCACGCCCAGCCCGCTTAAAACTTCCGGACAAACAGGGATCCAAATATAGTCCATTTGTGTGCGTCCAAGCTTTGCCACCCGATCCCAGCCCACATGATTCCAGCGGACCTGAGATCCAAAATTACATTCACTAATGCCGATGCGGATCTTTTCTGTTAAAACGCGATTCATAATGATCCGTTCTCCTTTGTTTTATTGATCTTTTTAATATATTGCCCAATATCAAACTTATTCTTGCACCCATTATAGCTCATATAGCGGACCTTGCCGAAGACAGCGCGCTCGCCCCAGGCCCGGTCATGCACACCGGCGATGGACCAGGCGATACCCGCGTAACCATTAGGATCGCGACCATCAAGAGAATACGTATCGTTTAAATAAACAGCTGTCGCGAACGCGGCTTTCGGCGTCGGGCTCCACTCCAAGATTTTCTTCGCCCAATACATACGCATAAAGCCATGCATCTTGCCAGTCTTGACCATTTGCGCTTGCGCCGCGTTCCAAAGATCATCGTGCGTGCGACCAAACTCAAAATCTTTTAAGGAATAAAGATATTCACGCTTATCCTTAACGTGCATGAAAAGCGTGGCATACGCCCAGCCCGGCGCGCAGTGAATATTGTCGTAATTTTGATTATAAAAACAAAAGTTGTCCGAGAGCTCGCGGCGGATGATGAGCTCCTCCAAGAAAGCCTGCTTGGAATTCTCGTTGGCTTTGGCACAAGCGACAGCGAGTGCCACACGCTGGGCAGACAGCTGGCCAAAATGCAGATACGGCGAAAGATCGGATTGGCCATCTAAGCAAGGGTCATTTCGCGCCGTGTCATATCTGGACAGCTTTTTACTGATGAATTGTTTGAGCGCACGCACGGCCTCTTTTTCGCCAGGCTTGATCCAACCGACAGGGCCGGCAGCTTTGCCACATTTTAACTTTTCTAAAATTTGCCCGACGTCGATTGCTTGTGATTTTTCACCGAACGCATAACGGTGCCGCGTCATTTTTGGAAATTCTTTAAGGTATTGATCAAGAATGCGGTTGATCTTAGGCCGGATCGTGTAGGCGCCGAATTCCTGTTTGGGCGAGGCCACCCAACACGGCACAATGTTATGCGCGTCCACTTCATACAACGGGATCTCGATCTTGCGCTTGACGTCGTCTTTCCACGCCCGTTTGACGCGCAATGGATCAAAATCAGTCACGAGCGCACCGGCGCCGCATTCTTTGATGAATTTCACGACTTCTTCCGACGGATTACCAAATAAAAGGAAAAGCGGGATGTTTTTTAGCGCCAAATCTTTTTGCAGCTGCGCTAAACCTTTAAGCATAAAATCATAATGGCGGACTTGCGCGCCCAAAAAGCTCGGCGCTAACGTAAAGACAATAGCAAGCGGGACCTTTTTCTTCAGAGCCAGGCTCTTCGCGTGCAACAGCGCCCAGTTATCATTCATGCGCTGGTCCCGGCTCATCCAGTAAATGACCGGGCCGTTTTTGACCCCCTGATGATTTAAAGGTCGGGCTCTTTCCAAGTTCATGTTCTAACTTTCTGTGCCGCGGACTGATGAGCTACTCAATAAATGCTACCTTGACCTTGACCTGAAACTCCTTGATCTTGCCTTCACGCACGCAACCCCGCTGCTCAACAACCTCAAAGAAATGAATATCTTTCTTCGTTTTCGCTACGTCACTCACAGCATTTTTTACTGCCTCACTTAAGCTCACCGGCGAAATGCCGATCACTTCGATCATTTGGAACATATTGCCTCCTTCAGTGAATGCCTGACTTACGACATGAAATGTCGTCAAGTCAGCCGCATGAATTAATTCAGATTCAGCTGTGGCCCAGCAGCTGAATCTGAACACCATTGTAAAATTATAATTGCCCTTCCACGGCTTTTATCATTTCATCAGACATTGGGTTGACAGGACTGGCGAAACGGGCGACAACTTTGCCTTCGCGGCTGATCAGGAATTTGTTAAAATTCCAAATGATGCCTCCCTCAAAGCCTGGAACGCTTGTCAAATACGCATATAAGGGTGCTATGTCCTCTCCCTGGACGCTGATCTTGGAAAACAGCGGAAAGGTCGTCTTGTAATTGATGGTGCAAAAATTCTTGATCTCTTCGTTAGTGCCCGGTTCTTGACCCATAAAATTATTGGCCGGAAACGCCAAAACAACAAAACCTCTATCTTTATATTTCTGATAAAGCTCTTCGAGAGATTTGTATTGGGGCGTGAGCCCGCAGCGGGAAGCCGTATTGACGATCAAAATGACCTTGCCCTTGTAGTCGGCGAGAGATATGGATTTTCCGTCGATATCCAAGGCGCTAAACCCGTAAATATCCGCCGGGCCCTGCGCCTTGAGCGGGGTCACGCAGAACGCAAAAAACCCTAACGCCATAAAACTCAGTAATGTTATTTTCATTCTTCTCCTTTCCCTGATTCCTGCGGCGGCAGAAGACGGCAGGTTTCTCTTTTTCCAAACCAACGGTAACGATTGCCTGCGACGATCCGATAGATCATGTTCCGCAGAAAAGACGGCACGATCATAAGAACATAACACAAATTTAGCGGAAACCCTAGTGTTTTCAGAATGCGCAAGACTGCTGTGGATTCTTTATAAATGTGGGCGCCCTGAACAAGATAAACGCTTGCGTTAGCTTTATCCTGAAGGCCAAAAACAGAAAGGATCTTTTGAGCTTTGACAGATTGATTGGCCAAAAGCCTAAAATCTTTTCGGCGGTCATGTTTCAAGATAAAATCCACGAACCCGTTGCACAGATGGCAGACGCCATCAAAGATCACGACCGAATGTAGAGGCACATAAAGGATTTTTTGCGGCGCCGTGACTTTGACCGTAGAACCGTCGACAAAAAACGCTGAATGCGGCTTACCCTGGATCACGCGGCCTAAGATCGGGCCGTATAATTTTTCCCCGTCAAAATCCACATGGACAAAAGACGCCAGGCTAAAACGCCAAGCCGAACGCTCGATCTGATATTCCAAAGTCCGTCCATTCTCCAAAGACGCGTATGCCCACTCATGCCCGACGATAAATTCCTCGAAACTGCCGCAAGCGATCTCTTTGTCCGGCACCTCGGCCATCATGTGCAAGATCGATGCGCGACCGCGGCCGGCCACACGGTACTGGATATAACTGCCGCCTGCCTTGGGCTCGCCATGAAAATCCACAGGACGGACCTGGAATTTTTCACCGAAACAAATGTTCGCCACCCAGGCCGCCACCGGCAGCCCCACAAACTCCCGGATAAAACAAACACCCCGCCGCCATCCTTCGGGCGTCTGGCGCTTAACGTAGAGACGCAGATTGAGTTCATCAAAACGAACGTGGCCCGGCACCTGAACGCCCTTCACCCGCGTCTCATCCCAGCGAAAACCCACGAGGCTGACAAAGGCTTTACCTTCCCAAAGATCCAATTCAGTTCCAACGGGAACAAAAGGCAAAAGAAATTCCGGATCAATCACGAAATTGATCATGGCCAGATCTTTCCAACAACAAGCAAGAAAAATATCACTCATGAATCCACATACCGATTATTAATGTAGTTTTTATAATTATAACAACTCTCAGCTAAAACATAAAATTTTTGTCTTCTTGTCAAAAACCTTTATAATGAACAAAAAGGAGACGGAATGAAAATACTGAATTTCGGTGCTGGCGCGGTGGGTTTGGGGCTGGACAGTTGTTTGATCAAAAGCGGCTGTGATGTGACGATCCTCGCTCGCCCTCACACAGCAGAACTTCTTAATAAAGAAGGTTTCAAGCGTACAGGAATTTTTGGCGATTTTATAGCGGACGCGGGCAGCTTCCGCGCTTTTGGCGCGCTAAGCGATATCCCCCGCCAAGCCTTTGACTTTATTATCGTTTCTGTCAAATCCTACGATTCTAGAGAAACTGCTGCGATCTTAAACAAGAATGCGCATTTGATGGACCAAAACACAAAACTTATCCTCTGCCAGAACGGCTGGGGCAACGCGGAAATCTTCACACAATATTTTCCTGAAAAACAACTTTACAGCGCGCGGGTCATCACAGGCTTCTCGCGGCCTCAGCCTAATGAGGTTGTCATCACGGTCCATGCGGATGATATTCATTTAGGAAGTTTGTTTGATAATCCTCTTGATCGCCTGCAGCCTCTTGCCGATTCTATTCACCAAGGCGGAATTCCCTGCCGCGTTGTACCTGATATCGAAAAAGATCTGTGGTCTAAGCTTCTTTACAATTGCGCGCTTAATCCTTTGGGTGCCACCTTAGGCGTTTCCTATGGCGCGCTAACAGAAAAAGAAGAAACCCGACACATCATGGAAGGCATCATCAAAGAAATTTACACGGTGATGCACGCCTGCGGTTACAGAACCCACTGGCAAACACCTCAAGAATACATAAAGGTCTTCTACGAAAAACTTGTTCCTGCCACAGCTAACCATAAATCATCGACGCTGCAAGCCCTCAAGGCCGGCAAGCGTATCGAGATCGATGCCTTGACAGGTGTCGTGCTTGAATTAGCCAAGAAACACAACATCCCCGTACCGGTCAATCAAAAAGTTTACGATAATATTCAAGAAATCGCAGCAGAAAATAGATCACGCGCAGAAAAAAACTTCTAAATCCTAAGCGCTAAATTCTAAATAAATTCAAAATCATAATGACCAAAGGTTAAAACATTAACATCTGAATTTAAAGAATTCAGCACTTGAATCTCGAATTTAGGATTGCACGGCCTTGATCCTGAAGCTTTTTAAAACCGAACCGATCAACTAATATGCAGCTGCGCGCCAAAGACACTCCACACGCCGGCAGCAATGCGCACACCTTTGCGGCTTTGGTCTAGCAAGAATGAACGGACTTCTTTATAAGGCACAAGCAAGACTTCGATCTCTTCGGTAGGCTCAAGGGCCTGGGCAGGATCTTGATTGGCGGGGTCATGCTCATCAACATGCATCACAACGATCTTTGTTTTTTCATCTAAAAGTCCAGAGTTCACCTGCAAGGCTGGGCTTTCTTCCACGATCTTTCCTATATATCCTGTTTCCTCTTTGAGTTCTTTGAAAGCCTGCTGAGGATTTCCGTCGGTCATGCCGGCTGGAAATCCAATGATCCAGTCCTCTAAAGGAAGACGATACTGCTTGATCAAAACAACGCGCTGGCTGGGCATCAAAACAGGGATAATGATCACACTGCTTTCGTGCCTGTTGCGCGCGATCGTTTCCCAGCTCACCTCCTGGCCACGGGAGTTTAAGAAATTGGCATGCTTAACGGAAAGCCATCTGCCTTGAAATATTATCTTTTCGGATAGTTTCTTCATAATGGAACCCGCTGTTAAACACTCAATGGCGAATAACAGCGGGCCTTTATCGATCTTCTAAGAGTGATCGTTAACTTACTTCTTTAATCCTTTAAGCGCTTCTTGACGTTTCTTCTCTGCTTCTTTTCTTTTTTGCTCAGCTTCTTTCGCGGCTTTTTCTTTGGCCTTCTGAGCTTCTTTCATTTTCTCAGCCTTGATCTTTTCAGCTTCTTTCGCCTTCTTCTCTGCTTCCTTCACAGCTTTTTCTTTGGCCTTTTCAGCTTCTTTCAGCTTTTTCTCAGCCTCTTTTTTTGCTTGGGCTTCTGCTTTTTTTGCTTCAACTTCTGATTGTTGCGCTGTCTTTTTGGCCTCGATCTTCGCTTTTTTAGCATCCTTTTCCAATCCACCCAATCTCAATCCCTGGCTATCTTGGGCAAAGCCAAGCCTTGGGAAAACCACAAGCGCTATCGCGAACAAAAACATGATGACCTTTTTCATTTCTTCCTCCTCTTTTATTAGATTACTATATTTATTTACCAAGAAACTTATTCGCGGCATCACCAACAGCTTTTTGAGCGGCCGCTTGCAGTTCAGCCTTAGCCTTTTCAATAAGGCTTTGAGCGGGCTTAGACTCTTTATCCAGGTTGCTTAGAACATATTGGGCGATCTGGATAGCTTGCTGGAATTCTTTTGAACTATAGAACGCTTCTGCCTGCTTGATCAGATAATCTGCTTTTTCAGAAACAGTTTTCAAAGATTGCGCATTATCAATAGCTTCACTCGCTGATCCAGACTTTTTTTCACAACCAAGAAAAAAAATACTACAGCATAAACACAGCACAACACTCACGACAAGCATCTTTCTCATGTCACCCTCCTTGTTATTGAAAATTAATGACGCTTTTGGTTATGCGCCATGTGTTAAATATCTTTTAAAAGATGATTTGAAGAAGACCTTTCCATAAGCGCGCTAAAAGCCTTAAGAGAGTCACTGATCTTGGCAAATTCTGCTGTCTGCGCCACGGGGATATCCGCGGATCCTTTTTCTTCCAGACGACTTAAAACATACTGGATCGTCAGGATATTAATATCACATCCAGGATGATAAGCCAAAGCCCTGGCCTCTGCGCCTTTGACGGCGGACACCAGGCGCGCGTCTAGAAGCTCGCTCAGGATATCCCGCAAAAGCCTGATCGGGATCTCAAGCTCTTGGGAAATCTCACTTTCTGTTAAAGGTGTTTCGCCTTTTGCAAAATTCTTAGCAAGCAAATTCAGCACGCGCAAGGTCAACAACCTTCGAAAAGACCGGCTCACGTTCAGACAATCAGGCTCGAACTCGTATGTATCCACGTTTTGATGCGCGAACGAGATCTCCGCGCCAAACAGAACAATACGCCAAGAAAGCTGCAACCAGACCAGAAAAAGCGGCAAGGCGGCAAAACTACCGTAGATCGCGTTGCTTTTTGCTACGCCAACCTGAAAATTGACATAAAACAACTGGGTCGTTTGATAGATCGTTCCAGCGATGATACCAGCAACAACTGCCGACTTCCACTGGACCTTGGTGTTAGGGATAAAAATATAGATGAACGTAAAAACAGCCCACATGACCGTGTATGGTAAAAACTCCAAAAGAAAGTAGATCACAGAACTGACAGGCCCTAAGATGGCGATCTTTTCAGTGATCATGATCGCTTGGGTCTTGACGAAAACAGTTAACCCACTTGAAAAGATAAAGAAAATGGGACAGATCAACATGACAGAAAGATAGTCGCTTAAGCGACGGCCAAGGTCCCGCATTTTTTTAACACCCCAAATGTCATTAAAAGAGACCTCAATATTGCTTAAAACCTTGATCACGGACCAAAAAAGAACAACGACGCCAACCCCGGCGATCAATCCGCCCCGCGTCTGCTCTAGCATCGTGTTGGCGAAATTAATGATATTGACAATGACATCGGTCTGGCCTGGAAATTTCTCTAAAATATGTTGCTCTAGAATTTTCTCAAAACCAAATCCTTTAGCAATACCAAAAGCCATGGCAAAGATAGGGACGATAGACAACAAGGTGTAAAAAGTGAGGGCGGATGATCGCAGGGAACATTTATCTTCATTAAAACCGCGAAGTGC
Source organism: uncultured Planctomycetales bacterium (assembly GCA_964486675.1). Lineage (GTDB taxonomy): Bacteria > Omnitrophota > Gorgyraeia > Zapsychrales > Aceulaceae > CALGLP01. Next base: position 14,149 of record CAZAOD010000012.1, read on the forward strand.
GAGGATCACAATACGAAGGTTCTTGATAAAAAAAGACTGCTGGCGGGGCATCTTGGAAGCTTTGATCCGCCAAATATCCTGCTTGATAAAATTGATGATCTTTTGTTTCATATCATGGCCTCCAGGATTTATGGAAAGGTGCACGTCAAATGCTTGCTATATTGTAAAGTTTTGAGAGAAAAAAGCAAAAGATTTCTTGGAAGGGGCAACAAAAAAAGGGGGCGATTTTTTGGCCTCAGACGCCTTCGGCTTGTTCGCCCCCTTAGATTGAGGAAATCTTCTTACCTCATGAAGTTAGCCGAAGAACAGGCGACTTCTCTGAGTTAATTGCAGTATAGCACAAACATTCTGGAAAAAGAAGTAGTGGCGGAAATTTTTTAAGATATGATCCTTGAAATATTTGCCAGCATCTTCTTGCGAGCCGCGTCACCTACCGTTGGCACCGCGTAAAAATATTTGTGCAGAGCGACCTTAATGCCGCAGAAATTAAGGATCCCTGCGTCAATGGTCGTTTTCATCGCCAATAGATATCCTAAAAAATAATACGCAAACCGCGGGCCGCCGGTCGTGGAAAGCAGGATCGTTTTCTTACCTTTTAATAGGCCCTGGATCATAGGCCCTTTGTAATCATAAGCAAACCCCCGGAAAAACACGCGGTCAATGTAACCTTTAAGGATCGCTGGCATGCTAAACCACCAGACCGGATAAACAAAAACAAGGATGTCCGCCTGACGAATAAGATCTTGTTCTTTTTGAATATCCTCTGGCGTCTTTTTCTGCAAAAACTGCACAAAATCCGATGAGCCCAGGACTGGATTAAACCCCATTTGGTAAAGGTCCCTCACCTCACAATTTTCGCCTTTCTTTTTGATGCACGCGACAACCTCTTCTTTGATCGCATGGCAAAAACTTTTTGGGTTTGGATGGGCATAAACTACAAGATAGTTCATGAGCTCTCCTTTTATTTAATACGTCTTGGCTTGCATAAAAATTCAGGCTTCACGGCCGTGCGGCCGCAGCTGTTACAAATATACGTAACATCACGCAGCTTCTTATCGCAAAGATGTCGGACGTTAGGAATAAAGGCCCCGCACCAATCACATTTTTTATGTGACAATCTCGCGGGAACGCAAAGATGGCCCGCCTCGCCTGTTTTTTTCTGGCACGTGGGGCAAGCTTGCTCATGTTTTTTTGTTTTTGTTGCCATATGATCGCCCTTTCTGATAAATATTTTCTGATGATCACTCAATCTAGATCGCTATCATATGCTGCTTTTTTTCCTGATGCTCGGCCAACAGCCGAGATAGTTCATAGGCGATCTCAGAGCTTAGCTGTAAGAGCGCTGTGCTGATCGCATGCTCAGCGCCTGAATAGCTTGAAGGCTCAACGGCCGCGCGCAATACCGATCTCTGACTAAAAACAAAATTCTTATCCTTAATGTCCAACATAGTCCATTGGACCACCAACTCAACATCTTTTTCCAGGTCAATGTCCATCCGGATCACCTCTATCGTCACCTGAAACCTGACAGGAACGAACATGTTCCAAGGATGCATCTGAACATCGCTTCCCTCTAAAAGGAATGTCAAATTTTCATCCAGGACCCTTGTCATAGCAAGGTCTAATGATTCTCCCCAGCGGTCAAACTGTGCGAACGCCATGGTCTGGTCTTTATTGACCGTAACGATCTGAGGGCGGTCTAAATAGCCAGGGATCTTGACCGGCCCGACGCCGATCAATGTATCCGCGGGGATCTTGATCCGCTCAACAGCCTGCTGAGAACTTAGCGATCGCAGCCTGTAAATCCGCGGAGAAGGGCTGCGAGCAACCGAAATGCATCCGCTTAAGATGAACGCGCAAACAAAAATATTTACAATGATCGAGAACTTCTGTCGCATATTTTCTCCTTTGCCTATTTTCCTTTTAGGATCGCTTCCGGATGGATCTCCAAATATTCAACCAATAAACGAATAGAACGCGCGGCCTGGGACAATTCATTGAGCGTACTGCTGAGGCCGGAAGATCCTTGTGAATTAATAAGCTTATTAATACCAGAAACCGTTTGTTTGAGATCATCCGCGATCTCTTTGATCGGCAGATCATCCATCAGCTGAAAGATGTCAGGAGATGTCGGCAAGGTAGGGATCTCTGGATATTTCTTAATGACCTTATGCAAGGTCGCTGGCTTGTTTTCGTAAAAATCTAAAGCGATCATCAGCTGCCCGGTGATAAAGCTGTCAATATCAAGCTTGGCGCGCAAACCAGATTTGATCAATTCATTGTAATCCTCAATGCTAAGCCGCGGCGGCAAATTCTTGATCTTTGACGGCTCTACCTCGATAATGACCGGGATCACCAGATCTTCAATAGAAGGATCGAACACAAGATGAATGTCTTTAACAATGCCGATCTTAACCCCCCGCAGGATAACGGGCGCTCCAACAGACAACCCCTTGATAGAACCATCAAAAAATAGAACATATTTATTGGTCCGCTTGAACAATGTGCTGGCCCCAAAAACGACCGTTGATATGATCAGCAGGGTCACGGCTCCAACCACGAACACACCGATCAGGGTCTTGTTTGCTTGTTTGCTCATCCCGCCACTCCTTGTTTCTCGCCTCTGGTTAGAAATTGGATCACTTTTGGGTCCTGAGAACGCGCTAAAAGGTCTTTTGGATTTCCGGCCGCGGTCAGGGTCTTGCTCTGCGCGTCCAAAAAGATCGCGTTATCCGCGATCGCGAAAATACTCGCTAACTCATGCGTCACAACGACGATCGTCGCGCCCAAGTTCTCCCTGAGCTGAAGGATCAGATCATCGAGCATCCGGGCGCTTACCGGGTCAAGGCCCGCGGACGGCTCGTCGAAGAACACGATATCTGGATCCAGCGCGATCGCGCGCGCAAGCCCGGCACGCTTACGCATCCCGCCGCTTAATTCGCTGGGATAAAGATCAGCGTATCCGCCCAAACCCACCAACGAAAGCTTAAGGTGGACCATATCATTGATCTGATCCAGCGTCAAAGCGGAATAAAGCTGTAAAGGAAGCGCGACATTCTCGCCAACGGTCAAAGAGCTCCACAAAGCGCCGCTTTGATAAAGAACGCCAAAGCGCTTAAGGATCACCTGCTGATGAGCATGGTCCGCGGCCCAAAAATCTTCATTGTCATATAAGATCTGTCCCTTGGCTGGCTGCTTAAGGCCTATCAATACTTTCAGCAAAGTGCTTTTCCCGCATCCGCTACCGCCCATGACAACAAAGATCTCACCGCGATTGACGCTGAAATTAAGATCTTGCATGACAACATGATCATCATACGAAAGATCCAGTTGGCGGACTTGAAGAATTGGCTGCGCTGATGTGCTCATGCACTAGACTCCTAAGACCTGGCAAACGAACGTGATGATCGCCGTAGCAACAACGATCGAGGTAATAGCGGTCACCACAGCTGATGTTGTCGCCTCCCCGACGCCGGCAGCGCTTCGCTCGCACTGTATCCCGCGAAGGCATCCACAAACAGCGATAATAAGCCCGAAGACGACACTATGAAATAATCCCACCCAAAGATTATTGATCTTGACCGCAACCTGTGTGTGATTCAAATATTCAACAGGATTCAGGCTCAGCATGCTCGAACTAATGACAAAACCTCCCAAGATCCCCATGAAATTCGCGTACAACGTTAACAGCGGCATCATGACCACAAGCGCCAAAAGGCGCGGCATGACCAGAAATTCGATCGGATTAATGCCGATCGTTTTTAAGGCGTCGATCTCTTCATTGGCCTGCATGATGCCTAACTCTGCCGCGAAACTAGCGCCTGTGCGGCCTGACATGATGATCCCTGTCATCACAGCTCCCATGACCCGCACCATAGCAATGCCAACGATATCAGCGATATAGATCTGCGCTCCAAATAATTTTAACTGCATCGCTCCTACGAACGCGAGAATGACGCCGACCAACAAACTGATCAACGAAACAAGCCCCAAGGCGTCAGCGCCGCAGCGCTGTAAAAAGACCCAAAGGTCACTCCATCGAAAATACGCTTTTCCAGCGACCAACCGTCCTAAAGCGCAGACGATCTCCCCTAAAAAATCCAACATGACGGAAACGCTGCCTTGAACAGCAAAAAATCCTTCAGCAACTTTTACCAAAAAGGTCTTTGAAGCCGTCTGAGGCTTGGCCTCTTGACCGGTCGCTGTTAGGGAAAGGGCCACCAAGCCCTCCACGCCCTGCGGAAAACTATCATATTGGATCGCTATTTTCTTGTTCTGGCATTCGTGAGCTAAACGGTATAAAAACGAAATAAGACTACTATCCCAATCCGAAAGCTGAGAAGCGTTCACAATAACTTTTGCGATATCAGGATTTGCTGAGAATTGCTGACATATCTCATCAACGCAAGGGACCTTGCTGGAAAGCTGCCAGTCCCCGCTGATCTCAACGGAAAGCGCGGGAAGGGATCGATCATAACGAACAGTTATTTTTGCTGGCGCCATAAAGGTAGCTTACTAATATTATCTTTGAATTTCAAACACCTATATCTTCATTCCAAAGATCAGGATTTCTTTGGATAAATTCCCGCATCATCTGGATACAGGCTTCATTCTGCAAAATCTCGACCTGAACCCCGCGGCCTTTCAAAAGTTCTTCTTCACCCATGAATGTTTTATTCTCACCGATAATAACACGTGGGATCTTATAAAGCAAGACAGCGCCTGAGCACATCACGCACGGTGAAAGCGTTGTACACAGAACACTTTCTTGATAAACCGATGCTGGCAAACGCCCCGCATTCTCTATCGCATCCATTTCCGCGTGCAAGATAGCGCTCTTTTTTTGAACACGGCGATTATGCCCACGCCCGATGATCTTACCCTTATGCACAAGGACCGATCCTATCGGGATCCCTCCTTCGCTTGATCCTTTTCTCGCTTCATCTAAAGCCGCCTGCAAATACTCATTGGTGTTACTTGCTGGATCCACTGCGCAACCTCGCTTTCATCGCATGAATACGTTTTAAAGCCTCTTTGATCCTACGCGAAGGGATCACACCATCTTTGACCGCCTGGAGAATGATATCCCTTGCCTGCCGCACAGCCGCTTCGTCATAGATCTTGCCGTTGTTGGAAATGATCAAAAGGTCGCATCCCGCTAAAACCGCGCGGACAACAGCCTCCTGAAACCCGTAATGCTCCGCGATCGCTCCCATCTGCAGATCATCCGAGACAACAACACCCTGAAAGCCAAGTTCTTCTCGCAAGATCTCCTTGATATAGCGATCTGACAATGTCGCGGGATAGCGCGCGTCAATATTTGTGTTCATGATATGCGCGGTCATAACCATATCCACGACACCGTCTTTAACGAGTTCTCGGTAAGGGATCAGTTCATTCTCGCAATAGGTCGCGGTCACATCCGTGAGGCCTTTATGGCTGTCCTGACGAGAGCTGCCGTGCCCTGGAAAATGTTTGATAGCGGTCAAAATACCGTGGCCATGCTGTCCTTTAATGAACGCGGCAGCGTGGCGGATGACCGTTTCCGCGTCCGCGGAGAACGAACGACCCATTTGAGCAATGACAGGATTCTCCGGGTTGATCTCCAGGTCCACACACGGGGCAAAATTCATATTAAACCCAAGCTCCGCGAGCTCTTTGGCAAGCGCTTGCGAGACCTCACGTGTTCGCGCAAGATCGTCTTGATCGCCCAGCTCTTTCGCGCTAGGCACCGCGATAAAACCATAATCAGGCTTCAGGCGATTCACTCGCCCGCCTTCCGCGTCCACAGAAACGATCAGCGGGATTGACGCGCCTTCCCGCAAGCTTCTGATCAATTCTTTGACCTGTGAGGCATTAATGATATTTCTTGGAAAAGTTTTTGTCGGGCCGTCGATATCAAAAAGGATGACACCGCCTATGTTCAATTCTTGGATGGCCTTAACGATGAACGAATCTTTACCGGCCTCAGTCCCTCGGAAACCAACGATCAGCATCTGACCGATATCATTTTTTAATTTCTCCTGAGCTAAATTACGCGAAACCCCAACGGCAAGCGCGAGCGCGCCAACGCCAAGGAGAAAAAGGACAAAATAGAAAATTCTTTTATTTTTCATATCCGATCGAACGAATAGATACAATGCGGCTGAGCAAAGACCTTTTTTTCGTTCCCTCTCCCAACGAAAGATCGCTAACGATCACGCGGTTGACCTTGCGCAGGATCTCGCCATACCACACCTTTTCACGATAACCGTAAGTGGCGTGAATAACGTAAGGAATATTTTGATAAGTCCCCAGATATAAAAGCACATGGCCATTAAGCTGCACGATCGTCGCTCCGGGGACAGCCAAAGCGCGTAAAGCTTCTTCTTTAACCGCGTCAACGGCATATTCATCAAATGTCCCTAAAGACTTTCCCACCTTGCCCTGGTCGCCAGAATTGCGCGGCAAATGAATACCCACCGTGCCAAAAACTTGCTGCAAAAAGCTTGAACAGTCCTGCTCGCCGTTCATACCGCCCCAGCCGTATGGCGCGTTCAATAGTTTGAACGCCTGCTCGATGATCATGCGCGGCGTATACGGCAAAAACCCAGAATGAACATCTTCTTTCTTCATATACGCTTTTTTCCAGATGCCGCTTCTTTCAGCGGACGCGGATGGAATCACAATTTCCACCACGCCCGAATTCGCATCCACGCTGCATGGAAAAATAGCTCCCATGCGAACAGTCTGAACATATTGGGTGCGCGTGGCATCAAGAAAAATATCCGCTTTGGCATTTGTCACGACAACAAAAGGCGTTTGCGCCAAATAACTTTTCAGCTCTGCCAAAGGACAAATAACAACATGATCCTTTTTCAACCACCCGACACTGCTAGGCGCATGAACGTAAAACCACAGGCCGTCCTTGCTCTCATGCAAAATAGCCAAAGGTGTGCCGATATCCAGAGAGCTGTTTTGTAGCTCGTCAAACTCAACATCGCCTGGTTTTTTGACCGCGAGAGCGTCCGTCGGTAAAAGTTTCTGGTCCGCGCAACGACTGACTACACCATAACGCGCGTTTGCAACAGGCGCGATGCTCGCCGTGTTAATATTTTCATAAATAACCTGGATTATCTGAGGCCTAAAACGCAAAGCATTCTTATCAAAAAGCTTTTCTAAGGTAAGGTCAGCAAAAATTTTCTCTAATTCCGAGCGCAGCTTTGCTCCGTCGTAGCTAGGCCCAACCGTCGTCACATCACTTATCAAACGAAGATCGTTCTGGGTGCGAGCATTAAACTGAACGATACCATCTTTGTCCAAAATAACTTGGTCAGCCAACGGATCCTGCCTTGTCCAGAATCCTGCGCTTTTCATCTCCTGTGCTGTACCGGGAATAAGCGACGGTGGTGCGTAGCCTTTACGCTCACTTGGCGTGCAAGAGGCTGTCAAAAGCAAGCTGCCAACAAAAAGATAGCAACCTATTTTCTTCCAGATCATAAGTGATGCCTTACGCGTGTCATTCTTTTCTCTTTCGCATAGACGTAACGATCAAGATCTCTCCGGCTGCCAGCCCATACGATCAACGGTAGCAACAATAAGCGCTGAAAATAATCGCCTGAGGCGCATCATCCTTGAGATCATTGACTTACCTACAGCCAACCTGATCTTTCTCTATCGCTCCTTAATAAAAGACCCTGGATGCTCTTGCTTGATGCTGTTCAAGACTTCTTGCGCCTGCTCTTTAGTTTCAAAAGACCCAGCATGTACACGATACCAAATTCCTTTTTCTCCCAAGTCTTTGGATTCAACAGCCGTCTCATGGCCTTTTGCTTTTAACTTCTCTGCCACGCTATCAGCCTTGGCCTTATCCTGGAATGAAGCCACCTGGATAAAAAATCTTCCTTGCGCGACAACTGCAGCAGGAACAACAGCCACCTGTTCAACCAGCACAGCCTCTTCTTGCGCAGCACCTTTAGGCGCGAAAACTTCCTGCTGGATGACCTGACGAGAAAGCGGGCATTGTCTTGGCTGCGGTCCGCGGAACAGCTGAAAAAGCAACATTGCTAAAACCGCCAAGACAAAAATAATAGCCACGCTAAAAAATGTTCCCTTGTCTTGTGATGAATGACCTTGCTCTGCCATATTACCCTCCGTTATTTGTGTTAATAAAATTCAAAGAAGCAACGATCCCTTCTTTCTCTATGGACACCCCTACCAAAACCTTCCCCCACCCAAAAGACTTATCTAGAAACGTTATGGGGTTTCGGGGGGGGCAAAATTCTTTTATAACATTTCCTCGCTCATCAACCTCACCAACACAATTACGAATCGCTTCTTCAATTTGCTCTTTAACCTTTTGTTGTCTCTTTTTTCCAATAACAGTAGAATAGTCAACACATCCACCTATGCTTACAAGCTGACTTCCATAACATTTCTCAGCATAATCAGAATCATTTCTAAGCTTATTAACAAAATTATCTAAAGAAATTAATAAATCATCAACTAACTGACAAGTGCTAATAAATATGTAAGCGTTGCGAATGCTCTTCTTTTGTAGATAAACCTGCAAATGCCTTTCTCGACTCTTCTGATTATTGCTGTTATCAGCAAACCAACACAAAGAAAGTTGATCTTTTCTATGCTCAGAAGAAGTATGGAATGCCTTTGGCTCATAAGAATGGACTGTTCCATGCCTCCACATTGAATACAGTAAATCAGCGTAAAGTTTATAACGCAATCCCGGAAAAAACTCTTTTATAAAGTTTATCGCATTCTCAGTGCTCTCATGTTTTCTTGGTTTTGAATGATATGCTATTAATCCAAGAAAATCAACATAGCAAAAAACCTGCCGAGGAACACTAAAGAATCCACAGCTCTTAATTTTCTTTTCATCTTGGAAGCTATGAAACATCACAACGTCTTTCACATCATTGATAATTGAAGTACGTATGTTTCCAGATAAATAGTTAACTATGGAATTTTGATTACTCGGCCGATTATCTTTAGTATTCATAAAAATCCCAAAAATGTTTCTGTCCATCTTATTGTGTTGATTAGGTTCTTTAGGTCAACTCAAACCTCAATAACCTCAATAAACACAACAAACTCTAAAAGCTCAAACAACTTTTTTACTTTCGCTTCTTGCTCGTTCTTTTCAACGCCTTAGCCATGCGCGCACAGGCTTGAGCAGGCGTTGAACCTTCGGTTAAATGATCTGCACACAACGCTGCATAACCACTTCGATTCTTGATCTTGAACACCTTCACAGATTTTCCGAGTACTTTCATACACACCTCCATGGGTTGATTGCGGAGATTTTAGAAAAGATTGCAGTGATTCAAAAAAGATTACAAATGCTTAGAAACAAGCCTCCTGATCTGACAACTTTTGTTTCCAAAATTTATCAGCAATCCTACCTTATAACCTGTTACTTTTAAATATGATAAAGTTTGTGCTTCAAAAACGCCAGGGATATTGCCAGTTACAGCTTTGACCTCTACGATAACCTTATCATCAACTATCAAATCCGCTCGCAAACGACCAACCTCTTTATCTTGATAATTTACTTTATATTCTTTCTCGGTTTCATATCGTAAGCCTATTTCTTTGAATACCATCTTTAATGCATTATGATATATTTTCTCGTTGAATCCTGGCCCAAGCTCAGAATGAACCTTATAAGCACAAGCGATTATCCGTTCCGTGAGAGGATCCCTGGCTTTAATCTCTGAAATCTTTTTATTCATCTCCGGAATCATTTATCCCAATTTCCATCCAAAAACATTCTTGCCCACAGCTCAAAGACCAAAAGCGCCATGACCTGCTTGTTGTTGACAAGCTCCCGGTTCGGCGCGTTCAAAAGCTTTTCCATGCTTGCCCTGTTGAAAATATTGCGCTGTCGCAGAGAATCCGAAAGCAAAACATCTTTCATGTAGTCTTGAAACTTCTCATCAAAACATTTCTCAATCGGAAGATAAAAGGCTTTTTTACGCGCGGCAATAGTTTCCTGAGGTAAAAGATTTTTACCCTTAAGGGCTTCACGCAAAAGGATCTTTTGCTTAAAACCTTTTGTTTTAAGCTCCCGCGGTAATTTTAGACAAAACTCCACAAGCCGATAATCCAGATATGGCACGCGCGCTTCCAGAGAGTGCGCCATCGTAAGCTTGTCCATGCGCAAAAGCGTGTAGTCGGTGTTCCAAAACCTCAAGTCGAGCGCTAAAAGACGATTTTGGAAAATAGGATTCTTTTGCTGGGATAAAAATTGTTCAAAGACGCCTGAGGCGTCTGTTGGCGCGATCGCATCGTGATAGAATTTCTCCGCAAAAAGATCTTGTTGCTCGCCTTGATCGAATAATCCGGCAAGCCCCAAATAGCGACGGGCTAGCGTGTCAGTACTTTTTAGATATTCCAAAACTTTCGCCACCCCTGATGAGCCAAGCTGAGCCGGATACGGAAAGACCTTGTCCCAAAAAACTTGCGGCATCATCTTGGCAACCGCAGGGATCAGCCTCGAAGAAACAAATGGCAGCTGGGTTTTTAGGTTCTCCCCGTAGGTAAGCGCCAACTGATGGATATAACCGCCTAAGATCTCATCCGCGCCTTCGCCAAGCTCGACAACTTTTAAACGCTGTGCTGCGCGCTGTGCCAGCAAGTACGTCGGAGCGATGATCGAATCGCCAATGGGTTCTTCCAGATGCCAGAGGGCTTTTTCGTAAAAGCAGTAGTCGCTTTTTTGAAGCATGAATGCGTCATTTTTGATACCGACAAAGTCCGCGACACGCTTGGCCGCGTGCGATTCGTCAATATCAGCACCCATGCCGATCGTAAAGCTTTCGACGTTGGGTTCATTTTTCTTCATCAAAGCCACAATCGCGCTTGAGTCAATGCCGCCGGAGAGAAACGCACCCACGGGCACATCCGCGATCTGGCGCAAAGACACCGCAGAAGAAAAAAGCTCATAAAACTTGTCCTTGGCCTGGGCTAATGTGTAAGGGGCCGTGTCCCAACAATCCAAAAGCGTCCAATAGCATTGTTTTTCAACAGAGCCGTCTTTTTTGATTTTCATGAAATGCCCCGGGGAGAGCTTGGTGATGCCCTTAAAAAGCGTTTTATCGCCCGGACAATAGCGCAGCGAAAAAAAGAAGCTGAGCATTTTTTCATTAAGAACTGCAGGCACACCCAGGCTTAAAAGCGGCTTTATTTCAGAGGAAAAGAAAAGTTTGTCACGGTCATGATAGATATAAAGAGGTTTGACGCCAAGTCTATCGCGCACGAGCAACAGTTCATTCCGCTTCTGCGACCAAAGGGCAAAGCTGAACATGCCGTTCATCTTACTGATAAAACTTGTGCCGTATTCTTCAATGCCATAAAGAAGAACTTCGGTGTCGGTGTGGGAGCGGAAGGTGTAGCCTTTTTGCTGAAGGTCGGCGCGTAATTCTTTAAAATTGTAACATTCGCCGTTGTAGATAATGACCGATTGGCCGTCAGAAGAAACCATGGGCTGGTGCCCAGCGGAGGAAAGGTCTAGAATAGAAAGGCGTTTGTGCGCAAATCCCACACACCCTTGAGCCCATGAACCCTCATCATCAGGCCCGCGGTGCTTCATCCACTGCGCGGCACGCAAAAGCTCGCCTGCATCCGCTCGCTGACCGTTGAAGTAAATGGCTCCCAGGATCCCGCACATAGATTTTTAGCCGCTGTGTTGTCGGGATTGCGCGACGATCAAGTCCGCCAACAACCCCAGAGAAAATATCATGACAGATGCCAACAGGATAATGATATCCGATTGCTGCAAGCGCCCAACGACAAAAAAGAAATCATACAACGATTTGGCGATGCCGAGAATGAAAAGCCCGAAAGACATCGGCAAAAAGATCTTTAGGGGATTAAAATACGTCACCATGCGCACAACCGTCAAAAAATATTGGTACGTGTCCTTTACGGGATGGAACTTGGACTGGCCGATACGCGGGTAATAATTTGTAGGGATATATTTGACGCTATGGCCGTTGCACAAAAACGCCAAGGTCATCGTCGTGACACACGAAAAACCATTGGGCACGACCCACAAATAGCGCAGCATGATATCTTTTTTGAAGGCTTTCAGGCCTGTGTTCAGGTCTGGGATATTGGTATCGGTCAAATAACACGCGAGCTTGCGGATAAACCATTTGGCCGGCGCGCGTAAATATTTTAAAGTTCCCTGTTCGCTCGTGCGGGCGCCATTCACTTGGTCATACTCAGGGAAAAAGGTGAGCATTTTTGGGATATCGTTTATCTCATAGCTTCCGTCGCCATCGAGCATGACAATTATTTTCCCAAGGGCCGCGCGGATACCGGTTTTGCGTGCTGCCCCTGCCCCGCCCCGGCTTGAACGTCTCACCAGGCGCGCGCCTGTCTTCGCGACTTCCTCGCGGGTCTTGTCATCCGAGGCATCATCCACGATCAAGATCTCATACGCATATTTTTCTTTTTGCATGACCGCGTTCACTTGGTCAATGATACCTTTGATCGCTTGCTCTTCGTTGTACACCGGGATCAGAATAGAAACATCCAGCTCTTGGCTCATAATGCCTCCTTAAAACTAATCGTTACCTTTTACAAAACTGAACACTTGAAGCCCGGCTAAGACGACCCGGCGGAATTCTTCAAGCGAATTGATACGCTTAAGCCATGAAAAAATATAACTTGGCCGCATATAAAATTGAAAATACGCTTTGCGGATGTATTGGGAAATCTCCTCGCGCGAAAGCGATGTGAACGCCTCATTAAAAAATCCTTGCGTGTGAAGCTTGCTTAAATCACACGCGCTGCCATCGCCAATCTCGGGATGTTCTCTTCGCACTTCTTCATAAACTTCTGTTCCCGGATATGGCGTCATCACACCAAAAGTCACAACAGTAGGGTTGATGTCTTTCGCGAATTGAATAGACTGCTCTATCGTCTCTTTGGTCTCTCCGGGCATCGCGATCATCATGTGCGCATGCGTCGAGAGCTCAACACGGTTCGCGGCGGCAAAGGTTGTGCGGGTTATCTCCACTTGGATTTCTTTTTTAACATTATCCAAAATCTTTTGCACGCCGGACTCCACGCCAAAACGGATCATATGACAGCCGGCTTTTTTCATCAAGCGCATCGTTTCTTCA
>CAZAOD010000012.1:27285-28987 GCA_964486675.1 uncultured Planctomycetales bacterium
AGATCCAGGTGGGGTCCATTTTTGCGCTGATCATCGCCTCGCAAAGCTCGCGCGTGCGGTCTTAGGACACGGGAAAGAACTCGTCACGGAAGAACACCTCCCGATAGCCCATTTTTTTGATGATGCGCAATTCTTCTAAAATACTTTTGGCGCTACGAAAACGGATCTTGCGGCCATAAAATGACGGCGAGGAACAAAAGGTGCACTTACCCGGACAGCCGCGTGTGGTGTAGATCGTGGTAAACGGCGCGCGTTTGATAATAGGATTAAAATACTCGACGGCCGGATCAAGCATCGCACGGTCCGGAAACGGCAACTCGTCTAAATTCTCGATCAGAGGATAGTCAGGATTCACAACGGTCGTTGTCCCTTCGCGGAAAGCAATACCGGGAACTTTTTTCCAGCTGTTATCATTTTTGGAAAAGGCACGAACCAGATCACGAATGATGTATTCGGATTCGCGGCGGACAGCGATATCAATACCGTTCTTTGTGAGAGTTTCCTCCGGCAAAAAGGTCGGATGTGACCCGAAGACAATGGAAATAAGTTTTGGGTTAACGCTTTTTAGCTGTGCTAAGACATCGGCGTCCTCGTTGACGGTCATCGTGGAGGTCAAAAGGATCGCAGCATCCTTGTCTTGCACCACGGCCTTGACATATTCAAGGGTTTTGTAACTTCCGGCCGCGTCTAAAAATGTAACCTCGTGTCCGTCATTACGCAAGACGGTCGCAACAATAACGGATGTCAGAGGCGGAAATTGAATACCGGCGATACGCTTTCCCTTGCACCAGCAGCCGTAAACAAGGTCGCGCGGGACATTCTTAACGAATTTACTGGGAGGAACAAGGACAAGGATCTTCATAAATTTTAGTTGATACGTTAAAATTTGACAGTATTAAAATAATGTTTGTACTCGCACGTGACGGTTCGCTGACGATTCAGGTCTTGCGCCAGGTCTTTGCGGGGCTCTGCGCGCAGATCATCTAAGACAAAAAGTTTGGATGAGGGTACATGCATGACCGAAAGGTCCGATGTTAAAAAGAACCTGGCAAGCTTTTTGCCCGTTCTATTCACGATATGGTCACGCACGGTAATACCTTCTTCGCTGACGACCATCTCGCGCTCAAGGATGATCGGGCACGTCTTGACCTTTTTGATGAACATATATTTGACAAGGCGTCCTAACCTTTCTGATAACGCAGCACTGCGCCCAACGACCGCGACCAACGCCTTAAAGGCAGAAAAATAAAAGGCGAAATCTTTATGCAGGCTCGTATAAGCAAAGGGGGACCGGATCATAACACGCGTCATATTATTTTCTTTGTTAATATGAACAACGCGCTTGGGATCAAGCCATTGAGAAGCTGCAACAGTTCCGTCGGAGAATTGGGCGACATACCCTGTGTCGGAGAACATCTGCCGGCCATCAACGCTAAAGACCTTGCTTATGCCGTTCTTTTTATAATTGATGATCACATGATACAAGGCATTCTTTTTATTAAAAATACCTGCTTCCTCAAAGTTCTGCTCAAAAATACTTAAAGGCGGAACACTGCGCGCTTTTCCTTCCAGCGAGAACCCGGCATCAAGATAGCTTGGCAGAAAAAAGAATATGGCATAACGGTCATCAGCGACCAAAGGCGTGATCGCCTGATCCCTAGCAAGGGACTGTGTGAGCGCGCTTAAGATACTTTCGGCATCT
>CAZAOD010000012.1:28997-36772 GCA_964486675.1 uncultured Planctomycetales bacterium
GAGGAATACTGAGATGCCTGGACCAGGCCAGCCGGAAAAAGATACTTAGTATTGCGCGCGCCGTACTCCCCGCCATAGCTTTGGTCAGGATGGACAAAATACTTCATAAAAGATAACGCTTGCGAGATCATCTTTAAGGCGCGCGGGTCTTGGGTCTTGGCATAAAACCTCGTCAAGAATTCAAGCGATAGACTTAAATACCCTAAGTCCGCTCCGCCGTATTCAGCAAACCAACCCTCACTGCTTTGCAGCTGCTCTAAAAGGGTCAAATGCGCGTCAACGCTTACGCGAGCGAACTCTTCTTTGGTCAAAAGAAAGAAATTCTGCAAGGCAACAAGAGCGCCGACAGAGTGATTGGAAACAACCTTGTCCTGGTTTTTGGACAACCACTGGCAGGACTTGCGAAGCGCGTTGATCACGATCGCGCGCGTATCAGGAGCAAGCCGGTCATCTAAGATCAGCAAAGTTTCGCTGATGTAAAGGGATGTAAAGGCGGTCGCAACATGGCTACGCTCAAAGCAGTACCATTCATCAAAGCTGCCGTCGTTGTGCTGCTGTTTAACCCAAAACCGCAGGCCGGCCTCGATGTATTCTTTGACCGTTGGATTATCGTAATAAAGATTCTTATCCGCAGGATGCGTGAAGGCAAGCGCAAGCGCGTAAACACCCGCCTGAAAAGGCGCGGATGGAAAATCTGTAACGATGCGGTAGTGCCAATAATTCTTGTCAAAACATCCGTAATGCGCAGACAATGGGTTACGATCCAGGCATGATAACAGCCTTGGCAGGGATGAAAGCGCGATATCGAGAAAGGCGTTTGGATGGCTCATATGTGTCTTTGGAATATAAGCATATTAACAAACAAAAAAGACGCTGTCTATCTTTTACTCGTCCTGACGCGATCCAGCTGATATGGTACTAGAATCCAGCAGAAAAAGAAAAAGGGCCCCGCAGGGATCCTGCGGGGCCCTTAAAGCCTCCTTAATTCCTACTGCCAACCCTTCGCGTCCAAGAACGCCTTAAGCTCATCGGGATCCTGCGTTTTGCGTGTATCAAATTTTTCTATCCAGATCTGATATTCTGTTGGCGTCAAAGCACCGTCTTCCTGCATCTTCAAAAAGATCTGCGTGATCGTAACATTCTTTAAAGTATCCTTGAACGCGCGTATCCTGCCAAAACCCTGCCCATCCTGATTTTCCCTGGCAAGGATGGTCAATCTTGTTTTCAGCTGGTCAAGGTCCTCCTGTGTCAGGACACCCACCTGGATCGCCTCAACTCTTCTTAACGCCTCACGACTTGCCAGGTCCGCGACATAGAAAAGACTACGAACAAAAAGAACAATACCTAAAATTCCAACAGCAAGGACAACTCCGGCGGTCCATTGTGCCGCCTTCTTTCGTGACGCGAACAGACCATAAATGATCGCGCCCAAGGTCCAAGTCAACAGCATCGAAACGATCCACAAAGCCTTGGAAAGATTCTTGCGGGATGGCGCTATCGCGCAGTCAACGATCATCCACATCGGAAATCCGAGAAAAATAAACAACACAACCGCTAAAAATATGATCGCAATAAAGATCGTTATCGCCACATCATCCTCCTTAATAAAAGATCACGATACCTGATGGTATTCCTGAAGCGCTTTAGGCGCGTTCTGACCCTGCCGCATCGCCGCGATCCCATCAACAGTCGCTTGCGCGGCCGCCATGGACGTCACATAAGGGATCTTGCGCTGAATTGCCATCATACGGATATAGCTGTCATCGAATTTACTGTCCCTGCCTGCCGGTGTATTAATAATAAGCTGCAGCTGATTATTCTTGATGGCATCCGCGATGTTGGGCTGACCTTCATGCACCTTCTGGATCAGCATATTCGGGATCTTGTTTTTGGTCAAGAATTCATTTGTTCCTTTAGTAGCATAGATCTTCAATCCTGTCTGGTGGACCTTTTGCGCGATCGGCAGCAGCATTTTTTTATCTTTATCCGCGACCGTCAACAATACATTTCCATCCAAAGGCAGCTTGGCCCCTGTCGCTTCTTGCGCTTTGTAAAAGGCCGCGCCAAAGGTATCACCGATACCCATGACCTCACCGGTCGCGCGCATCTCTGGGCCGAGCAAAGGGTCTACTTCTGGGAACATATTAAAAGGAAATACCGCTTCTTTAACGCCAAAGAATGGCGCCTTGGCGTTCTTGGTCTGAGGAAAATCCTTCAACGTCCTCCCCAACATCAAAAATGTGGCTAAACGGGCGATCGGGATGCCCATTACCTTAGAAACGATCGGAACGGTGCGCGATGCCCGAGGATTCGCCTCCAAAACATAAACCTTATCATCACAAATAGCGTATTGAACATTAATGATGCCGATCACATTCAGCGCGCGCGCCAGCAGATCCGTGTACCTATTGATATCTTCAATATGTTTAGCGCTGATATTGCGGCTGGGGATAGAACACGCGGCATCGCCAGAATGCACGCCGGCCCATTCAATATGTTCCATAACCGTTGGGATAAACGTTTCTTTTCCATCACAAAGCGCGTCAACTTCACACTCTAAGGCCTGCTCTAAAAATCGATCGATCAACATAGGATGTTCAGGGCTGACTTTAATAGCTTCCAAGGCGTATTTACGCAGCATTTTTTCATCATAAATGATCTCCATGCCTCGCCCGCCTAAGACGAACGAAGGCCGCACCATCAAAGGATAACCGATACGCTGCGCGATCGAAAGCGCGTCTTCCAGCGAGCGGGCGATATCACTTTCCGGCTGAGGGATCTTAAGGTCGATCATTTTCTGACGGAACAGTTCACGGTCCTCCGCGAACGCAATGCTCTCCGGCGTTGTACCTAGAATGTTGACGCCATGTTCTTTCAGCTGAGCCGCGATATTTAACGGTGTTTGCCCGCCAAACTGAACGATCACGCCCTCAGGTTTTTCTTTTTCATAGATCGCCAGAACATCTTCGACCGTCAAAGGCTCAAAATAAAGCTTGTCCGATGTGTCATAATCCGTAGAAACGGTTTCAGGGTTGCAGTTGACCATGATCGTTTCATATCCGGCTTCACGCAGTGCGAAGGCCGCATGCACACAAGTATAATCGAACTCGATCCCTTGCCCGATACGATTTGGCCCGCCGCCTAAGATCATGATCTTCTTTTTGCTGGAAACCTTTACCTCGTCCGGGCCTGCGCTATACGTCGAATAATAATACGCCGCATTCTCAACACCGCTGACATGGACCGCTTCATAGCGGGCAATCTTGCCTAACCCAACACGCCGAACGCGCACTTCCTTTTCCTTGATCTTAAACAATCCGGCCAAATAACGGTCAGCAAAGCCCCACTCTTTCGCTTTAACCAGCTCTTGATCAGAAAATTTTTCCCACGGCGTTTTTAACATCGTCTCTTCGAGATCAACAAGATCCTTCATCTGCTGAATGAACCATTCGCCGATATGCGTCATCCCATGCAGATCAGCAACGCTCATCCCCTTGCGCAAAGCTTCATACATCAAAAAGATACGTTCGCTCGATGGAACGCGCAGGCGCTCCTTCAGCTCTTGCAAAGACAATGATCCAAAATTCTTCGCGCCGCCTAATCCATAGCGTCCGATTTCCAAAGAACGAATCGCTTTCTGAAAAGCCTCTTTAAAGGTCTTGCCAATGCTCATGACCTCTCCAACGGCTTTCATCTGTGTCCCCAGGATATCCTTGGCTTGCGGGAACTTCTCAAACGCCCATCGGGCAAATTTAATAACAACGTACTCTCCGCTGGGCGTATATTTTTCAAGCGTTCCATCACGCCAATACGGGATCTCATCCATCGTAAAGCCGGCAGCCAAACGTGTCGAAACCATCGCGATCGGAAATCCTGTCGCCTTGGAGGCCAAGGCTGAAGAACGCGATGTGCGAGGATTGATCTCAATAACGACCACGCGTCCATCTTTTTTGTTATGCGCGAACTGCACGTTCGTCCCGCCTACAACCCCGATCGCATCAACGATCTTGTAAGAGAACTCCTGAAGCTTCTTTTGTAATTCGACCGGAACTGTCAACATCGGCGCCGCGCAAAAACTGTCCCCTGTGTGCACACCCATCGCGTCAATATTCTCAATAAAACATACTGTGATCTTCTGATTTTTCTCATCTCGAACAACTTCCAGCTCGAGCTCTTCCCAGCCAACAACCGCTTCCTCGATCAAGATCTGCCGGGCGATGCTGACCGTCAGCCCTCGCAAAGCCACGGTACGCAATTCTTCAACATTATAAACGATACCCCCGCCTGTTCCGCCCATCGTGTAGGCTGGGCGAACAACGACCGGATAGCCGATATCTTGAGCGATCTTTTCCGCCTGCTCCACGGATTCCGCGATCTCTGAACGAGGCACAGGAATACCGAGTTTTTTCATAGTCGCTTTAAAAATATCCCGATCTTCACCGCGCTCAATGGCATCCGCCTTAACACCGATGATCTTAACGCCATATTTCTCAAGAATGCCAGCTTTATGCAAGCTGGAAGAAAGATTCAAACCTGTCTGGCCGCCAAGATTAGGCAAAAGCGCGTCCGGCCGTTCCTTAGCGATGATCTTCTCCAGTGATTCGATCGTTAAAGGCTCGACATAGGTTTTATCCGCCATGCCCGGGTCCGTCATGATCGTCGCCGGATTAGAATTGACCAAAACAACCTCATATCCTTCCTTTTTAAGGGCCTTACAGGCCTGCGTTCCTGAATAGTCAAACTCACAAGCCTGGCCGATAATGATAGGGCCGGAACCGATAATTAAGATCTTTTTGATATCATTGTGTCTTGGCATGGTAACCCCTTTGGTTTAAAAAATGAAAAAAGAATATCTTCGGATAAAGGACAACGGACAGAATTTGGGAAGGTTTAACGACGCTCAATCTTTGTGCTCCAAATAATTTAAGCCATTGTAGCATAAACTTTTTTTCGCACAAGCTTTAAATCTACACAATTTATTTTGCTTAAAATCCGATTGTTAATTGGGCATGCACTAGCTTGCCCTCGATCCCTAACGCTACGCAAATAAAAATAAAATAAATAAAATAAAGGACAAAAATCGCATCTTCCTCAACTTTGCCCTTCTTCATATAGAAAAAATTAACCCCTCCCACAAACAAGCTCGTGACAAGAACAAAAACAAAAGTCAGAATACTAAAAACACGATATAGAGAAATCGGCAACAGCACATAACCAAGAAGAGCGAGGATACCAACCACATGATTAGCTTTATCTTTGCCAAAAAGAATTGGCAGAGTCATAATCCCCACGTTTTGATCTCCGCTAACATCTTTAAGGTCTTTAACAGAAGATGAAAGAAAAAAAACAAGAAAAATGCCAAAAAAGATCTCTGGAAAAGGAACGTGAAGCGTTACTGGGTTGCTTTGCCGGAGAACATAGCCAATCAAGACCGCAATCAAAGCCTCTGCGCCGATAACAATGCATGACCCAAACAAAAATCTTTTCAAATGTAAAGGAGGGATAGAATAAAGAAAATAAAAGACAATGAAAACGATCACCAACATGAAAACCGCATCACTTGTCTGAAAAGCAAATAAAAGACTTAAAGAAAAATAAACAAAGCTGATTACCCAGTACTCACTAAGAGAAAATATCTGCCTAACTAAAGGCCGATCTCGATTGGAGATTCTGTCTATCTTAATATCAATGATATCGTTAGTGACGATTGAGAACTGAAACGCAAAGAATAACGATAAAAAAGCTCCTGATAGACGTATGATAGATGTATTTATTTGTGTGTCGATATAGAAAAACCTATGAACTAGAAGACCAAAAATCATCAAAAGAAAATAATGTACGCATCTTGTTATTCTTATATTTAATAAAAGTGCTTGAAATTTCTGAGCATCATAACGCCAATACCAAATCCCCAAGAATAGAGACAAAAATATCAGCTGAGTTATGCTCACAAGCCTCAAAGCCATGTCTGAATGAATTGAATTTAAAAGCATCGTGACATTCCCAAGATTTAAGGCAGGGACATGAAAAGCGAGAACGCCATGGATCTTTCCAATGATTGCCGGAAGAGATATTGCCAGAAAACATGCACAATAAATACAAAAACTTCCCAAAGCTGCTCTCAAGCAATTCTTTTTCTTCACATAGATATAAATAAAAGAGGTAATGATAATAAAGGCTATTTCTGTGCGGATACCGTAAGGAATGCTTGGATTGTCTACTAGAAAATAAAAGAAATTTAGAAAGTGCCACCATAAATCTTTCTCAACATAAACATAAAGAACGCTTTGAGGACGAACACATTGCAAAAGAAAATCTACAAAAATAGGCAAAAGGATAACAGGGAAGAAAAAGATTGCCATCCGAGAGATCTTAAGAACGCACTCGCGTGAAAAGAAATGTAACAAAAGAATAATGGAAAGAAACAAAGAAAGAAAAAATATAGGAAAATGTAAAAGATGAAACGCATTCATTAAAGAAACGGACTGAAAAGACAGAGCGCTTTCAAGGAAATCTCGGACAACAACAATTCCAAAGAAAGTCGCAATCCACAATCCAAAGCTAATAGGTGTTTCTTCAAGATGGCAAAAAAATAAATCGACTTTTTCTATTATTTTTTTCATGCGCAAGATTATCATTACTATTTTCAAATTTTCTGGCGATTCTTGCGATCAAGGACCAGCTCCCCGCCGTTGGCGACATTCTCAGGAGCATTCTCGCGGATGATAACACCATACACATGACGCGGAAATCGATACGCCTTTTCAAGCGCGTCGGTAACATCCTTGACGAGGACTCTTTTGGTTTCAAGATCAAGCTTCGGCCCTTCAATGGTCACAACAGGCATATCATTCCCCTTCTTTATGTGTTTGGATCAATTCAAGTTTCTTGGCCCGAGGCCAGGTCTTGATCTCATGCTCACGTTTAAGCGCTGCCGAGCGGGTCGGCTGGTCTTCTGCATATAAGATCTGCCTGGCTCCAAAAAACTTCGTGAACAAGGCTCCTTTACCTTTTTGATGCATGGCAAGCCGCCGCTCTAAATTATTCGTGATGCCAGTATACAACTGGGCCTTATCTGTTTCAAGGATATAGACTTTCCAATCGCCTTGTGTTTTCGCGTTGACCCTTTTTTTAGTTTTTTTTCTGGACCTTTTTCGCATGCATCAATCCTTAAAGTATTTTAAATACTCGCCATACCCTTGAGCTTCCATGTCTTCCTTAGAGACAAATCGTAACGCAGCAGAGTTGATGCAAAATCGCAAACCCGAAGGCCTTGGCCCGTCCTCAAACACATGGCCTAAATGCGAATCCCCTTTTTTACTGCGAACCTCAGTGCGGACCATACCATGTGAAATGTCCTTTTTCTCGATGATGTTTAACGGATCAACAGGCTTAGTAAAGCTCGGCCATCCAGTGCCGGAATCAAATTTATCGAGCGAAAGAAAAAGAGGCTCTCCGGAAACAATATCCACATAGATCCCTGGTTTTTTATTGTCCCAATACGCGTTGGCAAACGGTGTTTCTGTCCCACGCTCTTGCGTGACGTGATACTGTTGCGGTGTTAATTTATTTTTTAGATCATCTTTGCTTGTCTGCGCTGACGCTGTCTTGGCCATAAAAACCCCTATGCTCAATATGCTTAAAAATATAATACGCACTAACTAAAGTCCTTTACGATAGACCATTGTTGCATAAGGTCCCACTTTTTGTCCATCAGTATATGCATATAATCAAGCTCCAGATCGGTCATCTCTTTATCACTGCGACGCAACCAC
>CAZAOD010000013.1:0-6851 GCA_964486675.1 uncultured Planctomycetales bacterium
AAAAAGGCGCAACTTCCCTGCCGGATACCATCCGCCATGACGCACCCAGTAACTTCCGATAAAATTACGCAGCGGGATAGAAAAGGCATGAAATGGCGTATCAGACAGAACAGCGCTGATCTCCTGCTTAAGCTCCTCTGTGACCATTTCATCGGCGTCCAGGCTCAAGACCCATTCATTACGCGCCTGAGCATACGCCCAATTGCGATGAAGCCCTTCGTTATCCATCTTACGATGATAGATCGTCGCTTGGTACTTTTTAGCGATCTCAACAGTTCGGTCGGCGCTCTCGTCATCGACCAAGACAAGCTCATCCGCCCAGCCGAATACACTGCCAAAACATTCATCAATGTTCTTTTCTTCGTTCTTGGCGATCACAACAACAGATAAGGGGATCTTGTTCATGAGGTCACGCTCTTTCGTAAAACATCACAGACGCTATCGATCTGTTCTGTGGTCATATGCGGGAACATAGGGATGGACAAAATTTCGCTGGCGATCTTTTCTGATATCGGAAAATCACCTTTGCGATATCCTAATTCTTCATAAGCTTTCTGCAAATGAAGCGGAATAGGATAATGAATCAAGACGCCGATACCGGCTGCCTGCATTTTCTGACAAACAGCATCGCGATCCTTCACGCGGATCACGAAGGTTTGATAAACATGGCCCCGGCCCTCTGCTGTCACAGGGACAATAACGCCTTCGATCGTGCTCAAGATCTTTATATATTGTTGTGCCGCCTTCTGCCGCATCGCGTTCCATCGATCAAAATGTTTTAACTTGGCTGATAAGACGACAGCTTGAACGGTGTCAAGCCGCGAATTGTAACCTTTGATAATATGTTCGTAACGATCCTTGCGGCCATAGTCGCGAAACATCAAAACCTTACGAAAGAAAGCTTCATCGCTGGTCACGATCATACCGCCATCACCAAAGGCACCCAAACCCTTGGTGGGATAAAAACTAAAACATCCGGCCAAGCCGAACGACCCGACCTTTCGGCCTTGATATAAAGCTCCATGCGCTTGAGCACAGTCCTCAATGACCGCAATGTTCTTTTCCTTAGCGATCTTTACGATCTGCGCGATATTCGCGGCCTGCCCATAGAGATGGACCGGTATAATAGCCTTGGTCTTTGACGTGATGGCGCTTCGGATCTTCTCAGGATCGATATTATAAATATCTTCCTGGATATCCACAAAGACAGGCTTAGCCCCTGTATAGCTAACGGCGAGCGCTGTCGCGATGAACGTAAAAGATGGGACGATCACTTCATCACCTTGCTGAACGCCTAACGCGCGTAAGGCAAGGTGCAACGCGTCCGTTCCCGAATTGACACCGATCCCATACGCGCTTTCGCAATAAGAAGCGAACTGCGCCTCGAAATCCTTCACTTCCTGGCCTAAGATAAAATTTGACCTCTCAAAAACTTTTTCCAGCCCAGCATGAACCTGATCCTTAACCTCTTGGTATTGCGGTAAAAAATCAACAAAAGGAACCTTCATATTATCTCTCCGATCTGACTCAAAACATCATCTACGCTAATACGTTTGATACATTGGCGGTGCGAACATTCAGCCACCCGAAAACGCCGATAACAAGGCCGGCACAAAACAGGCGCTGTCACGACATGATGACCCTGCGACGGATAAGGGCCGTACACTTTTTCATCCACGGGGCCAAAGATCGAGACCGTCGGCACACCAACCGCGACGGCAACATGGAGCGGCCCACCGTCATTAACGATGGCTAAACGGCATCGAGATAAAAGCGCTGCGAACTGCCCTAAGCTCGTTTTGCCAAGGACCTTGATGCAAGGCGAAGCCATCTGCTGTATTACCTCTTCGCACAAGGCCTCTTCCAAAGCATCTCCTATCAGTATAATTTTGGCATGTTTTTTTTCAATAATTTTATCAGCTAATTTTGCGTATCTCTGCGCGGGCCATCGTTTGTATCCTGCGGCTTTTCCCCAGCTGGCACCACCTCCGGGGATACAAGCGACAAGGGTATCGCGAGAATTGACACCCTGTGCTCTTAAAAAGTTTTCCGCCCACGCGCAGTCTTCAGCCTGTACGTTCAGCAAAAGCTTTCTTTCTTGAACGCGAATACCCATTTTTTCTAAAAGATCCAAATAAAAATCAGCAACCGGCTTACCTTCATATCCAGCTAATTTTATTTTTTGCGTCAGCCAAAAACCTCGACCGCGATAATCAAATCCAATACGTTCTCGAATACCGGCCATCAAAGAAAAGAAACCCACCTGCGGACTTAAAGAAAGGTCGATCATGGCGTCATAGCGCGTATTTTTGACCGTGCGAAAAAGATCCCAGACGCTGCATACACACTGCTTTTTATCGGCTTTCCACATGCCAACAAGATCATCCCTTTCATAAACATACACATTCTGAATATCTTTATTGGTTTTTACAACCGCCTCCGCGCGTTTGTTGCACACAAAATCGATACGCGCTTGCGGGAACGCCAGCTTGATATTACGCGCAAGCGGTGTCGCGAACAGAACATCCCCTATGCCAAAAATATTAACGATCAGAATCTTTGTCGAAGGCGTGACAGGTCGCATCACTCGATCCTATAGTTAAGACGACGGCCGGTCTTATAGCGGATCCTAAGCCATCGACCCAAATGCCACCAATATTCCTTGTTGATATCTTTCTTATCTTGGATGCTGATCTCATGACTCTCAACAAGCTTGCGCATAGTACTGGGATGCGTTCCAAAATAAGGATGGAACTGACGCAAATCCCCATAGCGATGGACCTCGCTTCTGAACTCCGGCTTCGTTGCGGGAGCTTGATAGATCTGATCAGCATTAAAAAGCCGCTGCGCCATGACCACGCCTGACTGAACCCATCCATAATGATACAGCAAGCATCGAGTATGCTTTTGCTGAATGGGTTTCCCATCTTTTCTGCGGAATTTCCAAGCATCCACGCATGATTCGATGTTCCCGTTATTCCTGACGATCCGGTCTTGCTTCTGGAACCATCCGTAATCAATGCGATACCGATAATAGCTGCCATAAAAATGAAGCCATCTAAGACGAAAAACATCCACCGCGCTGTTATCTAGGTTTTCTTTCATCAAGCGCTTCAGCCCAGGCAAATCATGCTCATGGATAACTTCATCGCTTTGAAGGTAAAAAGCCCAGTCCCCCTTGCACTCATTCAAAGCAAGATTTGTCTGATAAGATAGTACGTCAGGCATCTTTGCCCATTTTGTTTCTAAGATCTTTATCTTCGGGCTGTTAAGACTTTTGACGAGGCCAAGCGTATTGTCCTCTGAGTCCCCAACATTAACAATAAATTCATCGCAAATCGGAAGAAGGGATCGAATTGATTCAAGAACGGGATAGTTAAACTTCTGCGCATTCCGTACGATCGTAAAACCGCTTATTTTCATTTTTGACCCATAGGAAAAGATTGACAGATAGAATGAAAATGATTTTGCCAATACGAATTATGGACTTTTATTGAGTTCGTTTTGCGCCCGCTGATAGCGATCGGGTGTGCCAATATCTAAAAACCGATGATCAGTCATAAAGCCATAGAATCCTTTGCCGATTAAAGACGGGAAAAATTCGTGCTCGATAGAAAAGTTTTCTTGGCGCGGCATAAGATCAAAGATCTTTTGATCAAAACAATAAATGCCAACGCTGACAAAAGGCGAATTTGCCAAGTTAGCCTTTTCTTGAAAGCTTATGATCTCATTATTTTCGCTAAGAATAACGGACCCAAAATCACTTTTTTCTTCTACCTTGTTCAGCACAAGAGAAGCCAATGCTCTCTTTTCCTTATGATACGCAAAAAGTTTCTCGAGCAGCACAGAACAAAAACAATCCCCGTTAAGACCGAAAAAAACTGGGCTTTGGACCTTCTTTTGCACTAGCTTAAAAGCACCTCCTGTTCCCAAGGGAACCTCTTCTCGGGAAAATTCGATCTTAAGCTTAAGCATAGATGAGCGATAATGGCGCTCTATCTCCTCAGCCTTGTGCCCTGTGCACAAGATCACTCGCCGCAACCCCTGAGCAGCAATATTCTCAAGTAGAATATCCAGAAATGGAGTGCCATTGATCGAAGCGAGAACCTTGGGCGCTTCTCCCGCACAGGATCGCAATCTCTTGCCAAGCCCACCGGCTAAAATCACAACGTCGATATCTTTGAGCTCTAACAAAGCTATTGCACCTTTCCAGAATCTGGTTCATAAAAAATGACTTGACTTCCTAAAGCTTCAAAGCGAAATGGAACTTCAAGCAGGTCTTTTAATTTCCTGCGGATGATCGGCTGTTTTTCGGGCTCCGCAAAGATCAAGACAAATCCGCCCCCGCCAGCGCCTAACAATTTTCCGCCCAAAGCTCCAGCTTTTTTTGCAACAGCATAAATTTCATCTATACGCGGAGTTGTGATTTTTTTCGAGAGCTGACGTTTGATCGCCCACCCCGCGTCCAAAAGTTTTCCAATTCCTATCCAGTCTTGGGCGTTGAGGCACCGAAGGCCATCTTTGGCCATCTGACATAGTTCGCTAAAATCTTGCCTCTTCTTAGGAATGTTCTTAACTTGGTGCTTCGCGATCTCTGATGCCATACGAGAAAATCCTGTAAAAAACAGTAAAAGATGATTCTGAAAATTAGCTATGCTTTCTTCAGGTAAAGCTACTTTGGTCACTCGCAAATGGCTTGTCCCTCCAAATTCAACATAATTCAACCCTCCATAGGCTGCCAAAACCTGATCCTGACACCCAACACATTCTCTGCATTTTTCTTGCTCAATAAAAATGGCCTCCTTTGCTAGCTGATCTTTGCTAACCATCGTGCCTCTTAGCGCATGCAGCGCGTTAAGAAGTCCAACGCTAAATGATGAGCTTGATCCAAGACCTGTACGCGCCGGCAGATCTCCATCATGATGTATCTCAACGCCTTCTTGTATTTTCATAAATTTCAAAACTTCACGCACGGCCGGATGGTTAATATCAGAAACATTTCTGACATGTTCCATCTTCGAATAGATGATCCGCGACTTATGATCAAAAAAAGGCGGCAGATAACGGCACGTGATCCAGCAATATTTATCAATGGTCGTAGCTAAGACGGCACCTTTATTCTCATGGAACCACTCAGGATAATCTGTGCCGCCGCCAAAGAAAGAAATACGAAAAGGGGTCCGACTAATGATCATGCGTTCGCTCCCTGGTTATAGCAAGAAAAGATATTACGTTTCAGCCTTGTTTGCAGCATGCATTGAACATGCGCGACTGCCTTCGGCCCGAATTCTTTCTGGATCATATCAAGATAGCGCGGATCGCGAAAATACGCGTCAAAAGCTTCATCGCGGAATTTTAAGACCTGAGCCGCGGAAAGATGTTTTGTCGGTAACGGCAGTGTTTCCGAGCTTAGCTGTGAATACCCGATCCAACTTTGTGGGAGCTGCCAACCTTGGGTCAACGCGTCCTCATACAACGGTGATCCAGGATAAGCCATCGTCGTGTAAAAATTCACGTATTCACAATTTAATTCTTGCGCGAGAGCAAAGGTTTCTTCCATCGTTTCCATCGTATCATCAGGGAGCCCAAACATAAAATTACCAATGATATGGATCCCGGCATCATGCGTCATAGCAACCGCCTTGCGCACCGCTTCCTGATCAAATCTTCCCTTGGAAACCCCTTGCCGCACATCATATGAACCTGCCTCGATACCGAACGCCAGCCAATTAACACCGGCTTTCTTTAATTTCTTTAAGACATCTTCGGAAACAGTATCAATGCGCGCATACGCCCAAAAATTCAGCCCGTAATTGCGCTCGATCAAAAGATCGCAGATCTTAAGCATTCGATCCTTGTTAATCACAAAAAGTTCATCTAAAACCTTGATATGGCGCACATGATATTTGTGATACAGCAGGTCGATCTCTTCCACGACACGCTCAGGGCTGCGAAAACGAATGCCAGGCTTTCCTGTATATAGCGCGTGAATATTGCAATAATGGCAATGAAAAGGACATCCCAGGCTAGAATAAATGATCGCGTAAGGCGAGCGGTGCTCAATATCATCAAAACAATGCCAGTTATGCGCACGGTATTTTTCCATGGGCAAAAGGTCCCACGCCGCAAAAGGCAATGCGTCCAGATCCTGGACAGCATCCGCCCATCCATTATCAATAACCTTGCCGTCCTTGAGATACCATAGCCCCTTGATGTTAAAATTATTTTCTCCGGACCTTAACGTCCGCAGCAAAGCTTCTACAGGATAAAATGCCTCTCCCCTAACAATAAAATCGCCGCCTTCCTCGCGTAGTGTGCGCTCCGGAAGCGCTGCGGGATGGATCCCGTAAATGAAGACCTTACACAAAAGCTTTCGCTCCCTGAAACTGTTCAAAAGAAGCCGAACGCCTGACATCTTCGGCGTGGATGCCGCCGAAGGATTGGAGCCGATAACGCCTATACCGACCAATAAAGGGGCCTCTTGCTCTAGCTGATCTGCGACCTCTTCTGCTCCCAGCGATCGCGCTTCAGCATCAATGATCTTGACGCTAAAATCCTTTTCTCGCAAATAACCGGCTAAAAGCCCAAGCCATAACGGCGGCTCGATACCAGCTAGGCTTTCGCCTAATCGGCCGTATGCTTGCTCTTTGTTGCTTGGGTTGATAAGGACAATATCTGTCTTGCTCAAAATATTTCCTTTATTCAGTCGCGTAAAGATCCTGTCGTTCAACGAGCATGATCGAGCGCACACCTTCCCTCGCAAGCTTATAGCCTTCGATAATATCTTTTTTTGATCGAAGATCCAGAACTGGAAAATCAACCATAGCTTGAAACCCCTTGATCATATCCTT
>CAZAOD010000013.1:6861-10655 GCA_964486675.1 uncultured Planctomycetales bacterium
ATCCTTGGAATGCTGCAAACCAGTATCCAGAGGCTCCTTAGACCCAATGGTCGTTCGAATGATGACCTTAGGACAAAATCTTCCCTTAGAGAGCTTATCAATGATGTTCAAATGATTAACGATCTGATCCATCGCCCGCGGCAGAAAATCCATGCGTTGGTAGATCGAAACCGGACACAGTCCTTCCAACGCCATACCGATACTGATCCCCATCTGCATCTCTTCAGCAACAGGCATTTCAATGCGTCGGTCCAGCGGGACATCCTTCAAAGTCCCATAAAAATCTTGGTCGGCAACTTGCTGGCCCAGAAAAAAAACATGAGGATTTTTGGCTAGCTCGCTCATTTCGCTCGTGAGGCATTCTTTATAAGTCATGTCCTATTTCTCTCTCCTATAACGCAAAAATATCAAACATTAGAATAAAACGTGTTTTCCTGTTCCTGCGTGAGGATATTTTCGCTTGTATTCATAACGATGGCACTTCTTTTCTTTCTGCGTTCCCCACACTTTCTTTGTATCAGTTGTGACCGACATGCCGTTGTCCTCAATAATATAAGTTATTGGCAAATCATGTCCTTGCGCATAACGAACACACTCCTCTACCAAACCACAGGAAGCACCCATGTCTCCGACAAAGCACCAAACTTTCGGGTGCGGCAAATCCTCAACAGGCTTATCGCTCAATCCTTGTGTTTTATAATGCGCAAATCTTTCTTTTTTCATTTTGATCGCCAACGCGACACCTAGCGCGATGGGAGCGTTGCCCCCGACGATCGCTGAGGTAAAGAAGCGTTCATCGCAGACAGCCATAGAATCTCCAGCAACGATCTGCCTTTCAAGCTCTTGCGGGCTTCGGCCGGATAAAAGCCAATGATAATGATTGCGCCAGGTTGAAAAGATCCAGTCTCTAAAATGATATTCCTTAAAGATCTCAATAAGCTCCTCTTCGTTCCCGCCGGACAGATGAACCGGGGCGTGGATCCTCCCATCCTCGTACATCTTCTTTATTTTTTCCTCAAAATTGATCAATGCTTCCTTGTGCACGCCCACTCCTTTACATCTAATAGTTTGATCATAATAATAATTCCAAGGATCATTGGGCCCAGAAAAAAGATCCCCACTAAAACCTTAACGATACGAAATGGATCGTTCATGTTAACCTCTTAAATGTTCGCGTACTGATTACGTTTAATGATCTGGTATCCTTTGACAAGCTCGGCGATGCCATCAGACAAGGAAACTTTTGGCTTAAACCCTGCCTTCTCGATCTTTTCATTGCTGACGATGTAGTCGCGTTTATCCGGATCTTCCCCAACGGCGGATTCAACGAAATAAAATTCTTTTACATGCTTCTTGATCTCTTGGCAGAGTTCTAATTTGCTTAGATTTGCATCGCTTAAACCTACATTATAAGGCTCGTTCTTCATTTTATCGAAATTCTTTAACCCTAGCATAAAAGCGTTGGCGACATCACGCACGTGGATATAATTCCGCTTGAAATGCGCTTCGAACAGGACAATAAACCGGTCATACACCGCCCGATAAGTAAAATCGTTGACCAAAAGATCCAGCCGCATGCGCGGGCTCACGCCAAATGCTGTAGCAAGGCGCAACGTGATCGAGTTGCCGGAATCTAAAAGCAGCGTTTCTGCCTCGGTCTTCAGCTTCCCGTAAAGCGAGATAGGGTTCAAAGGTGTTTTTTCCGTACAAAACTTATCTTTCTGCCCGACTCCATAGCCGCTGTTAGTCGTCGGATAGATGATGATCTGGCTCTTGCTACGCAATTCCAGGATCATCTTGATAGCATCCACAATAATCGTCTGCGCGCTTAAAGGATCTTTGGCGCACAGCGGAGCCCCGGTCAGACACGCTAAAGGAAAAATCGCGTCAACATCCTTGATCAAGCGTTCTAATAATTTTTTGTCCCGTGTATCACCGCGAACGATCGTAAGATTCTTATCGTAACAGCAATCCAGTAATGACGTTTGGTTGTACATAAAATTGTCGAGAACGACAACTTGGTGTTTTTCGCGTAAAAGCTCTGCAACCAAAACAGAACCAAGATATCCTGCGCCTCCTGTAACTAGGACCTTCATGTGAGCTATTCCTTTCTTTCTTTTATTTTCTCTAAATAGGCCTGATATGCTTGCTGTATTCCTGCGCGCAAAGACACTTTTGGCTTCCAGCCTGACCGTAAGATCTGCGCGCTATCCAAAAGCTTACGCTTAGCCCCCTCCGGTTTTGTTTTGTCAAAAACAATATCTCCTGCAAAACCAACGATCTCTTTGATCGTAAAGGCTAGGTCCTTGATCGCGATATCCTCACCGCAACCAAGATTCACGATATCAAATTTTTGATGTTGATCCACAACAAAAAGACACCCCTCCACAAAATCTTCCGAGAACAAAAATTCTCGACGGGCATGCCCTGTTCCCCAAACAGAAACAGCGCGCTCGCCGCCGACCTTAGCTTGATGGAATTTCTGCACCAAGGCTCCCAAAACATGCGCCGTGGCAAGGTCCATATCTGAATCAGGCCCATAAATAGTCGCTGGGATCACAACGGTCGCATCAAGTCCGTACTGCTTTCGATAGCTTTGACAAAGAACGATGCCCGCTAATTTCGCTGTCGAATACGCCTTGCTGGTCGGCTCCATTTCGCCCATCATCAAGGACTCTGGCTTAAGAGGCTGTTCTGCTTCCCTAGGATAAACGCATGAGCTTGCAAAATACAATAACTTCTTTACGCCGAACTTACGCGCAGCGTATACAACATTATTCTGGCTTTCACTATTGGCATAGAAAAAATCTGCCGGGCTCTTCTGATTCGCATCGATCCCGCCAGAACGAACGGAAGCCAAAAAAATATATTCAGGCCGCTCCTGAGCAAAAAATTGGTACGTCGATGACTGAATCGTCGTATCAAGCGCGATCGCAGAGCTCGAGAAAACTTTTGAGAATCCCCTCGCGCGAAATCCCCGGACAAGGGATCTTTCGATCACATCATCATGGCCAACGATCAATATCTTTGAATCATTTTTCATAAAACACACTTCTCTTATCGCTGCTGCTGCTGGAACCAAGCAAATGTCTTTTGCAGCCCTTCCTTTAATTGGACCTTGGGCTCCCAGCCAAATTCTTTCTTCGCAAAAGAAATATTGGGACGCCTTTGCTTAGGGTCATCCTGAGGCAAAGGTTTCTTTATTCTCTTGAGCTTCTGGCCGCTAACATCCTCGATCATATTCGCAAGCTTAAGGATGGTGAATTCGTTAGGATTACCCATATTCATCGGCATAAACACTTTTGAAATTGCTAAACGCACGATACCGTCCACCAAGTCATCGACATAACAAAACGACCGCGTTTGATGGCCGGTACCATAAATAGTCAAAGGCTTCTTATGCAAAGCTTGATAGATAAAATTCGGAACGACGCGGCCATCACGCATGCGCATCCGCGGCCCATATGTGTTAAAGATCCTGATAACAGATGTATTGACCTTATGAACGCGTCGATACGCCATAGTGATCGCTTCCGCAAAACGTTTGGCCTCGTCATAAACGCTACGAGGGCCGACCGGATTGACATGCCCCCAATAATCCTCGGTTTGCGGATGCACCAAAGGGTCCCCATACACTTCCGAAGTCGATGCCAAGAGAAACCTGGCCTTCTTGGCCTTTGCAATACCCAACGCGTTATGGGTTCCCAAAGCACCGACTTTTAGCGTCTGGATCGAGAACTCCATATAGTCCACAGGGCTCGCCGGGGAAGCAAAATGAAGAACGAGATGAATAG
>CAZAOD010000013.1:10665-34425 GCA_964486675.1 uncultured Planctomycetales bacterium
CCGTCACAAGGTTGTCTAGGCAAAGGACCCGATAGCCATCCCTGATAAAGCGATCACATAAATGACTTCCGATAAATCCTGCCCCACCGGTAATAAGGACCGTTCGCACGTTCATAAGAAATCCTTTTATAGTTTATGGACCTTCTTGTTCTTTTCAATATAAATATTGCACAGATCAAAAATATTCTGCGCTTCTCTTGCGATGAGCGCGTAGTCGACCTTAGTATGCGGCACGGCGATGATCACACAGTCAGCTTTGCGGACTTCTTGCGGTGCTAAGGCAACGGACTCCATGTCCAAATGGTCAATGCTCAAGTATTGAATAAGCGGATCATGATAAACAACTTCATAATGAACTTTTTTTAACAATTCAAGAAAGGCAATGACCGGTGAACGCCGAAGGTCCTTAACATCCTTTTTATACGTTACACCCACAACAAGAATGCGCGCCTTTTTCTTAAAGATACCCTTACTCTTGAGAAAATGCTGAAGACGAGAGAGAACATACTGCGGAATTTTATCATTGGTATCAGCAGAAAGTTTGATGAATTTTGAACTGATCCCATGATGCTTAGCTTTCCAGTACAAATAAAGAGGATCATCCGGGATACAATGGCCGCCAACGCCCAGACTAGGATAAAAAGGCATAAAGCCGAAAGGTTTTGTTTTTGCCGCCTCAATGACCTCCCAAATGTCAATACCCATCTTATGGCACATCATCATAGCTTCGTTGACCCAGCTGATGTTCACAAGACGAAAGGTGTTCTCCAGCAATTTTGTCATCTCTGCTGCGCGGGCAGAGGAAACGACATGAACATGACCAACGATCTTTTCATACAAAGCTTTTGCCAACAAGCTCGTCTGCGTATCAAGCCCGCCAACAATCTTAGGAATCTTTGTGACAGGATGCTTTTTGTTGCCGGGGTCAATCCGCTCGGGTGAAAAAGCTAAATAAAATTCTTTGCCGGCTTTTAAGCCACCTTTTTCTAAAAGAGGTTTGATGAATTCCTCTGTTGTTCCTGGATACGTCGTACTTTCCAGGACAACAAGTTTGCCAGGCCTAAGATGTCGGCAAACAGTTTCGACAGCTCCCTTGATGTAGGATACATCTGGCGTATATTTACTCTTAAGAGGCGTTGGAACACAAACAATAATAACATCCGCGTGCTCAAGAAGCCCAAGATTTCCAGAAACTTCAAGAATCTTCTTTTTCAACAAGACCGCGATATCTTTTAACGAAACGTCTTCATTATAATTTTTCCCGTGCCTGATCCTGTCAACGCGCTCATGATTCTTGTCTAAGCCATAAACCTTGAATCCTGCCTTGGCAAAGCTGACCGCTAACGGCAAGCCAACATATCCCAGGCCGATAACAGCAACGCTGGCTTTTTTTTGGTCAATGCGTTTCTTTAATATTTTAGCGTCCATTACCCTGATACCAATTAATGGTTTGCTTCAACCCTTCATCAAAAGAATAGCGAGGCTTAAATCCTAACCTTTTAAGTTTATTCGTATTAAGTGCATAGCGAAAATCATGCCCCAGGCGGTCTTTCACATGCTCGATCATCGACAAAGGTTTATTCAGCTTCTTTAAGATCTCTTTGGTCAAATCTATATTCGTTAGATAATTACCTGCCGCGATATTATAAATTTCTCCATCCTTGCCCCTATGAAAAACAAGGTCGATCGCAGTACAATTATCTTTTACATAGATCCAGTCACGCGTATTAAGCCCTTGCGCATACAAAGGCACTTTCTTCCCTTTCAAAAGATTCGTTACAAAAAGAGGTATTACTTTTTCTGGATACTGCCGCGGCCCAAAGTTATTGGAACTACGTGTGATCACGATCGGCATCCCGTATGTTGTGCGATAGGACAGAGCAAGCAAGTCTGACGCTGCCTTGCTTGCCGCATAAGGGCTGCTGGGATTTAAGACATCCGTTTCCTTAAAATAACCTTTCACCCGGCTTCCGTAAACTTCATCCGTGCTCACATGCACGAACCGCTTGATCTTATGTTTTAAGGCTGCCTCAAGAAGAACATGGGTTCCCATGACATTGGTCCTTAAGAAAACTTGCGAATCCTTGATCGAGCGGTCAACGTGCGTTTCAGCGGCAAAATGAAAAACAACATCTTGGTCTTTCATGAGTTTTTCTATAGCGGCCCTATCGCAGATGTCAGCCTGTACGAATTTATAACATTTTGACTTGGAGATCCCTGATAGATTCTTTAAGTTCCCGGCATAAGTCAGTTTATCAACGTTAGTAATATGCCAGCGAGGATAACGGCTTAAAAGCAATTCAATAAAATGAGAGCCAATAAAACCAGCTCCGCCTGTTACAAGGATTTTCATAAGGATTTATATTCTTTTCTTCCCTGTGCCGATACCAATATACTCAAAACCGCATTTTTCCATAGCGGCTTTGGATAAGAAATTGCGGCCATCGAGCACAAGAGGACGATCCATCGAGCAGCGGATCCTGGAGAAATCGAGCTGCCGAAACTCTTCCCACTCGGTCAGCAAAAGCAAACAATCCGCACCTTTAGCGACGTCATAAGCGCTCTTGCAGAAAATTATTTTGGAAAGTATCTTTCTGGCTTTCGGCATTGCTTGGGGATCAAAAACCTTGATCTTCGCTCCCTCTTTCTGTAGATCACGGATAACATCAAGCGACGGGGCATTACGCATATCATCCGTATTAGGCTTGAATGAAAGGCCTAGGACGCCGATCGTCTTGCCCTTGAGGATCCACAAAACGTTCTCAATCGTTCTAACAAATTTTTTCTTTTGAAGCTCATTAATATTCCTTACTTCTTTCAAGAGAGCGAAATCATAGCCATTCTTTTCGCTTAAACGAATGAACGCATCCACATCCTTAGGAAAACAGCTTCCTCCAAAACCGATGCCTGCAGACAAAAACTCCTTACCGATACGCCGATCATATCCCATCCCTTCAGCGACCTTTAAAACATCAGCGCCAACACTGTCACAGATCTGAGCGATCGCATTAATAAAAGAAATCTTGGTGGCAAGAAATGAATTGGAAGCATGCTTGATCAGCTCCGCTGAATTCATATCAGTAACGATCAGCCGTGCATTCAAAGGCTTGTAGAGTTCCTTCAATAAGCTTTCAGCTCTCTTAGTCTGAACACCGATCACGATACGGTCAGGATGCATGAAGTCCTGAATAGCCGAACCCTCACGCAAAAACTCAGGGTTGGAAGCAACATCAAATTCTATTGCTTTGCTCCTGAGCTTCCTGGCTTTCTGATCCAATGTCAGCTGGATGGCGCGCTCGATCCGCTGCCCTGTCTGAGCGGGGACCGTTGACTTCTCAACGATCAACTTATAAGCATTCATGCCGCAAGCGATCTCGCGCGCAGCCTTTTCGACATACGAAAGATCTGCCTCCCCGTCCTTGCGAGATGGTGTTCCAACAGCAATAAAGACAATAGTAGACTTTTTGGCCGCCTCGGTAACAGATGTCGTAAAATTAAGGCGCTTTTTGCGGACATTCGCCTTTAATAACGCCTCAAGCCCAGGCTCATAGATCGGGGATCTCAAATCCTTTAAGCTTTGGATCTTTTTGTGATCACTATCCACACAAATAACATTATGACCGATCTCAGCCAAACAAATACCCGTTACCAATCCTACATAGCCGGAGCCAATGATCGTCACGTTCATAAAAATTACAACCCTTCCGAGCTTTGAGAGCCCGCTTTTCTGCGATTAAAGGAGGTGTTCATAAAGTCGATGCTTAGGTCAGGAAAAGCCTTCAAGCGAAAAACGATCCAAATCTCACTTCCCTGGCCGCCGCGCTCATTAAAGGCCATATCCATTTCCCAGCAGTGCAGATCACGCGTGATAATATACTGCTGTTCTTTTTGGCCTTCCCCGCTAACCTCAAATCGCTCATAAATGCGGAACTTCCATTTGGGGTTGAGCGTATAGCCAACTTCAGCAGTAATCTGGTCATTCATATCCACTTGATATCGCTTGCCGATACTGAACCACCAGCGCTTGCCTTCATTGACATACATCTCAAAATTGGCTGATGTTAAACGCGACTCCTGGGCGCTATAACTTGTATCACTATAAAAGGTTAGCCAATCGACCGGACGAAATTCAATGTCGGAGGTCACGGTATTGAAACTCCCTTTCGAGGATAGAACGCTTGTTCCATCGTATGTTTGATTTTCCTTAAGTAAAAAATCTGTCTTTCCGACAATGCGCAAGAAATCTATATTTCTATTATCCCGTTTTGTCTGGAACCGATTCTCTAAGGTAAAATCAAGGCGATGGCCCCGCGTTAAAGAATCAATACTGCTATCGAACACATCGAGTTTTTGAGCTGAAAAGCTTGGCGTATGGGCGTAGCGATATTCAACAGAAGGATTGATAATATGCCGTATTCTGTCGATCTCTATCCCCCAAATATCCGCATGCACATCAAAGGTCTTATAAAACTTCGTGCTTAAGCTTGCTCCTGTCTCAAAAATACTTCGGGTAATATGATAGCGGGAAGGATCCTTGGTTCTCGTGTAAAACGTCTCTCGTTGCCCAACAAAAGGCGTGATATCGATAAATCCTACTTTGGTAGGATAAGAAATACGATTCTGCGAATCCAAGCGTGTGGTGTGAAGCCGGATCTCTGTTGGAGAAGCATTAGGATAAGTCAGATGGGAGAATAAATTATTGCTTTGCAGATAAAAATTGGATCCTGCGATCTGCTGACTGCTGATATTGTATCCCATTTCCGGCAGGCGTTCCACGGTGGATGTAAATCGATTGACACGCTTATCTGTGCGAAGACTGAATGTGCCATTGCCAAAATTCTTGGTATACAAGAAAAATGTGGTCGGCTGAGAATCGCGATCATGTTCCCGCTCAAAATAATCCTTAAGAAAATCGCTATCGCTTAATTTATAATATTGGGAAACGAATTGTGACGTTTCATCGATCTGCCACTTATGACGCCACTCAGCCTTGAAACGCTCTTTTTCGATCGTGGGCGTTCTTCTCTCTTGGAACCAGCGCTTAGCATTGATCGTACGCTCGTTCATGTAATATGTCTTGATCAGGCCTTCGCCAAAACCAGGAATCTGATAGCTCAAGTCTCCGCCAACAGCGACATCTTTACGCTCTCGAAAATCCACATGCAACGCTCCCTTAAAATTCTCGTTGAAATAATATCGCCAAGCTGTCAAAAGGAACATCCCCCACTCTTTTTTATATCCGGGGGTATACGTGACACGAGGCTTTTTGTCATTAATGACCTGCGTAAAGCTTGGCAAATAAAACAAAGGAGCTTTACCGACCAGCATGCGCACGCTTTTCGCCTGAACCTTATCCTGCGGACGAATATCAATCTTTTTTGAATATATCTTGTAATGAGGTTTGTCGAGATCACAACTGGTAATATATCCTCTTGTCATCTCGATTTTATTATCCGCGACCTTAGAAATCATTTCTCCTTGACCGTAATAAGGATCTGCCACGATCTTTGCCCCTTCAAAATTACCGGTCATCGTTCCAAAATTAAATTCCAACTTTTTCCCGCGGATCTGACCCTGGGGGCTCGAAAGGACAACATTTCCACTAGCAATGGCTTGTTTTGTCGCGTGATAATATTCAACATGGTCACAACGCAAAGTCGTCTCTCCTCTGACAATAGAAACGTTGCCGTTAATGATGACCTTGTTCTCTTCCTGCATGAATTCAACATTATCCCCATCAACTTCCACAGGCTGAATAGAAGGATCTTGCGGCTCAGAAGATGTCTGGGAAATAATAAGCTCTGGTGGCTGAGCAGGCTGGTCCGGTAAAACGTCTGTCTGGCTCTTAAGCTCTTGGGGGTTCTGAACTGCTGCACTAGCTTCAACAGACTCGACAATGTCGCTGGAAAGAAGTTGTTGATCCTGCGCCTGCGGATCAATGTTTTGGTCTGCGCGGGGCGATTGCTCACTGGATTGCGCAGACACACATATTGTCCTCGCGCATAGCGCAACCAATAGAAGAACAAAACAAAATTTCTTGACCATATTAACCTAGCATCTCTTTGACGAGAACACGCGCGCCGATCACGCCGGCATCGCTTCCAAGCTTTGATTTAAAAACTTTGACCATACTCCCCTGCACATGCATGGCGCGCTTTTTAATCGTTGATTGAATGACCTTAAACATATGACGATGTGCTTGAGCAACCCCTCCCCCAATAACAATGCCGCTAGGGTTTAGGACATTCACGATGCCAGTAAGACCATTGCCTATATGCTCACCTACTTCTTTCCAAAACATGACCGCTCGCTGATCTCCCTGATTGGCTTGACGCGTTATCC
The DNA here is from genome assembly GCA_964486675.1 of uncultured Planctomycetales bacterium. Lineage (GTDB taxonomy): Bacteria > Omnitrophota > Gorgyraeia > Zapsychrales > Aceulaceae > CALGLP01. Next base: position 17,008 of record CAZAOD010000013.1, read on the forward strand.
TTTCAAGCGCTATATCTTCTTTGAAAATCTTTTTTGCCCGAGCATTTAAATATCGATTACCAACATACGTTTCAAGGCAGCCCCATCCCCCACAATTGCAGCGTTGTCCGTCTTCGCTTAAGGGAACGTGTCCGAGTTCGCCAGCTGCAAATCCTTCACCGCGATAGAGCGCGTCATTAATGATCAACCCGCCGCCTAAGCCTGTTCCGATCGTGATGCATATCATATTGCGCATTCGACGGCCCGCGCCATATTTCCACTCTGCCAATGTCATCACGTTAACATCATTATCAATAAAAACCGGTGTTCTCAGCTTGGCTTCCATGATCTTCTTAAGATCAACATTCTTCCATCCAGGGATGTTGGTCAAAGAATGAACAACACCTTTCTGTGTATTAACCAATCCTGGCAATCCGATACCAACACCAAGAACCTGATCGATATCCAAATGACGAATCTTTAAAAGCGACAAGCATTCCTGCGCGATCGCCTGGATCAGCATATCTTTATCGTTAGCGTATGAAGAGGTGGGTAAATGTCTGCGCGCGGCTATGCGTCCCTGCTCAGTGACCAAGCCTATCTTGATATTTGTTCCGCCGACATCAATACCGATAACAACATTTTTCATAGAGACGTTATTGTACCTGAAAACCCTCAACGATTCAAGAAAATGTCCGATTTTTACAAGAACGGAAACGACTCCGCAGCAATCAATTACAAATTATTCTTAAAATTATATTATATATCGATATAAGTATTTAAGGATCTTGGGGCTCTTTGCTGTAAACGCCAAAAGAGGTGATGCAGTTTCGCCCGCGCTTTTTTGATCGATAAAGGCCCCAATCCGCCTTGTCAATAAGTTCCAGAGCGTTATCAGCGTCCTTAGGCAAACTCGCGATGCCGATGCTGACCGTAACTTTTAGTTTTGCATCATAAGCGTGAATATCGAATTCTTCGATCGATTTACGGATACGCTCAGCAACGAAAAGCCCGCCCTCTGAGTCAGTATCCGGCAACACAACGCAAAACTCTTCTCCGCCATAGCGGCCAATATAATCGATCTCGCGAGTGTTCTCTTGGATCAACAAACTGATAGAGCGCAATATCTGGTCACCAACCAAATGCCCATACTTGTCATTAAAACTCTTAAAATAATCAACGTCTACCATCAGCAAGGATAAAGCCATTTGGCGCGTCTTTGAGCGAGCGATCTCCTCTTCAAGTCTTTCCATCAAATATCGCCTTGTGTGCGCTCCTGTAAGACTATCGGTAATAGCAGATCGCTCGACCTCTTGATGCAGTTTCACGCGTTGCAAAGCCAATGCGAATTGTTGTGCAAGGATAACGAACTTGTCTTTCTCGTCATCTTCCAATCCCTTAATACCAATATAGCCAAGAACGTGATGATGGCCTCGAATAGGAAAAATAAGATACTCTGTCGGACTCATCATTTGTTTACGACGATCACCTTGGGCGTGCACAAGCCGACAGTCTTGAAAACGCACGTTTACTCTTAAGGCTGTTCGAAAAATTTCAAACGCTTCCTGCTCGTTCGACTTTCGAACGATCTCCTTGGTCATATCGTACAGCGTGAACAGTTGATCTGCCTTTCTGGACATCAGCTCCTTTTGCTTAATAAGGTCGTTTTTCTGGCGTAAAAGATCTTCAAGATCTTTGCGGATGCGAAAAAGGGTCACAAGCTGTCCTTGGCGCATCTTCTGGGTAAATTGTCGAGCAACCCAAAAGACACCGGCTACAAAAAAAACGATCAAAGAAAGCATTACGCTAAACATACCTTATTCCTACCTTTTTGCTTTGCAGCGTACAATGCCTGATCCGCTTTTTGAACAAGTTCTTCTTTGATCTGTGCGTCTGATGGAAAAGAAGCGACCCCAACCGAAACAGTGATGGCGGTCTTTTCCCGGCGCAAAATAATCTCAGCTTGGGCAATCTGCGCGCGAAAATTCTCTGCAAGCGCCTGTGCCTGCGCTTTACTGCAGTCAGGAAGCATAACGGCAAACTCTTCCCCGCCATAACGACAAATAATATTGCCCGGCTGCTGAAAATGTTTTATCAAAAGATCACTCAAGGTTCTTAAAACGATATCCCCCGCCACATGTCCAAAACGATCATTGTATCTCTTAAAATGGTCCAAGTCTATCATCAGCAATGACATTTCTTGCTTACGCCGCAATTGGCGTGGCAATTCTTCGTTCATGCGATCCCATAAATAGCGACGTAAATAAAGTCCTGTCAAGCTATCCTTGATCGCGAGATCCTGTAAATGTTCGTACAGCTGGGCGCTTTCCAAAGCAACAGCGCCCAAATCCGCGATCCTGGACAAAAAACGCAGATCATCTGTAGAAAAATATTTTTCTTCCGGGCTATCAACGCGTAATACGCCTATAATCTTCGCTCCGACCATCAAGGGCACAGCGATCAGTGACGCGTATTCCCGGTCATCTTTTAAAGGCGTGACCTTTTCCGTGTCAAAACGAAAATCTGCCCTGATGCTCTCGAGCAGCAACGGCTTAAGATTCTTAACGACCCAAGCGTCGAACATGTCGCCTTTTTTTGACAATACCTGGATCTTGGATCCCTGCTTAACGGCTGCCACAAGCCCGAGGTCGCCTGTTTTTGAATGGAACAAGTAAAGAAGTGTCGTCGTTCGATCACCGTTAAACAGCTCGCTTGCGCGCTCCGCCAGGATATCAGCCGCTTGCGAATGCGTTGCGCAAAGGCTTAATTTCTCAGCTAAGCTTTTGAGTCGGGCGTACGCCTCAACACGCTGAAACAATGATTTACGCGCCAACTCTTCCTTCTTCAGACTAAGATTAAGCAAATTGATCTCTTCAAGATATTCTTCTTTCTTAAGGTGGATCTCCGTTGTTTCTTTTTCAAGGTAACGACGAAAATAAAAAAGGATGGCTAAGACCGACAGTTGGGAGAAAAAAATAACAGAAAAGAATGCTCCGTCACATTGAATAGCATAAATAAAGAAAACTGCTAGTAACGCCGATAAGACCGTCACAAGCAAAAGTCGCAGATTAGATGATAGTTTGTTCTGTGGTTGGGTCAAAGAAATGTACCTTATTCATATCAAACACTAAACTCATTTCACGATTGACTTCTGGGCGATTATGAGCTGCAACACGTGCGACAAAACTATGACGACCTGTGTTTAGATATAAATAGACTTCTGATCCCAGAGGTTCAACAACCTCGCATATCACGGTAACAGTATTGTCCGCGGAAGATTCCGAGACCAATAATTTATCGTAAATATCCTCTGCGCGAACGCCAAGGATAACCTCCTTGCCTTCATACGCCGTTACGGATGGATACATCCGATCGACTAACTTTACCTGAAAATGCCCTTCGTCAAAAAATATTTTCCCATTGCGACGCAATAGCCTGCCGGTCATTAGATTGATCGGAGGAAAACCGATAAAACCAGCCACAAATTTATTGACCGGATGGTCATAGATGGTCATCGGATCAGCGCATTGCTGAACGATACCATCTTTCATAACAGCGATACGGTCCCCCAATGTCATAGCCTCCGTTTGATCATGAGTGACATACACAAATGTCGTTTGAAGCCGCAGGCGTAACTTATGGATCTCTGTGCGCATCTGAACGCGCATTTTTGCATCTAAATTGCTTAAAGGCTCATCAAATAAAAAAACTTTTGGCTTGCGAACAATGGCTCGCCCTACCGCAACGCGTTGACGTTCGCCGCCAGAAAGCTGGCCAGGACGTCTCTGAAACAAATGCTCAATGTTCAGGATCTCTGCCGCTTCATGAACACGCTTACGGATCTCCTCTAAGGGATACTTACGAAGTCTCAAGCCAAATGACATGTTTTCAAGAACGGTCATATGTGGATACAGCGCGTAATTCTGAAAAACCATGGCAATGTCCCGATCTTTGGCTGGAACATCATTGATGACACGGTCATCGATATAGATGCTGCCTTCAGAAGTGTCCTCAAGACCAGCGATCATGCGCAAAGTGGTGGATTTTCCACATCCGGAAGGGCCTACTAATACCAAAAATTCATCATTATTGATCGTCAAGTCGATATTCTTGACAGCTTTCACACCATCCTTATAGACCTTGCTGACATTCTTTAAAATAATACGCGCCATAATGTTTTAACCCTTCGTTATAATTAGTTCCCTATTATAGCAAAACACCTTTGGGCTGCAATGGGAAAATTGGGTGGAAGGCTACAAAAAAAGAAAGAATGGAAGATTAATCTTTTTGCGTATAGCGAATGATCTTAACGACAGAATTTTTGAGATCCTTGCGCTCAACGATCATGTCAATAAGCCCATGGCTAAGCAGGAATTCTGACCTCTGGAAGCCCTGAGGCAGCTTCTGGCGGATCGTCTGTTCGATCACGCGGGGCCCGGCAAAACCGATCAAAGCCCGGGGTTCAGCAATAATAACATCACCAACGCCAGCAAAGGAAGCCATAATCCCCGCCATCGTGGGATTCGTCAGGATTGAAATATGAAGAAAGCCCGCCTTTTGATGCTGGCCAAGAGCTGCGCATGTTTTAGCCATTTGCATCAATGAGAACATTCCTTCATACATACGCGCTCCGCCTCCAGAGCCTGAGATGATAACGACCGGCAAACCATGATTGGTCCCGTGCTCAATAATCCTTGTGATCCTTTCACCGACTACAGATCCCATGGATCCCATAATAAAGCGAGAATCCGTCACGCCTAATGCCACGTCAAGTCCATCCATTTTTCCGACCCCAGTCAAGACGGCATCTTTGAGTCCAGTGGCTTCTTGGTCACCTTTCAATTTCTCAAGATATGTCTTGGGACCTTCGAATTTCAAGGGATCCACAGCTGTCAGATTGCCATCATGTTCCTGGAAAGTGCCTGGATCTACCATCAAATCGACCCGTTCAGAAGCCGTAAGCTGTAAATGATAATTACACTTGGGGCACACGTTCAGATTATCCTTAAGGCTCTTTTTATAATGCGGCGCTTGGCACTCTGGGCACTGGATCCACAGGCCGTCAGGGATAGCCTTCTTGCGAACCTTGACTAACGTATATTTTTCTTTTCCAAAAAGCGCCATAAAACCTCTTGTCTAAGCATTCATGTTATAGATCGTTAAGCCGGATAACACTTTCGGATAAAAATACGTTGTCTTGGGAGGCATTTTTTCGCCGTTCAAGGCAACGGATTTCAATTGGTCGACACGGACAGGGTTTAGGATAAAACAAGCCGCGGCTTCACGATTATTTACCATGTCAACAGCTTCTTGCATGTCTTTTTTGTAAATGATCTCTTCGCTGACAATTTTGATCCGGTCAAAAATAAGAGACTTCAGGATCGTCGCGTCAAGATTGCGGTATTCCTTACTTCCTTCATGGATATGCTCATCGATGAGCGTTTTATTCTTAAGGCGCAATAATTTTATCACATCGGATGTATACAGGCCAAAAGCATTTTCATTCTTGCCAGCCCGGCCCAGCAGGATCTTAAGCTCATTAATATCGCTGACACGGTCAACACGAAAAAATTCTTCTAAAAAATCAAGATTCTTAGGCATCTTTTTAACAACGCGATGAATCGGCAAAATAACCAGATCCTTAGAATCCAAATTAGTAAAATAGGTCATAATATAATTAAATGGCTCTTTACCAGTCGCCCGCTTTTTATCTTGAAGGCGAAGGCGGCGATATTCCATTCCCACTTCATAACGATGATGGCCATCAGCGATGAATAAAGCTTGATCCAACATAAAGCTTTGAACTTGGCCGATAGCTGTCTCATCATCCATGCGCCAGAGGACATGGCGAACACCATCAGGATCCACGACATTAATGAACGGTTGATTTTGGTGGATAAAAGACTGAAAAATGTCTTCTACTTTCTTGTATTGATCAGAATAGCAAACAAAGATAGGACACAAACTCGCCTTGACATTACGCAGCAACCTTAACCTATCGACCTTGGCCGCCATATGCGTATTCTCATGCGGGAAAACTTTCGATTGCTCTTTGTCGTGAAGGCGCATCAGCGCCAAGAATCCCAAGCGAGACTTTCTCTGCCCGAAAACCTTGTATTCTTGTCTATAAATATAAAGGCATGGCCTTTCATCCTCAATCAAAACACCTTTCTCGATCCACTCTGCAAAAACTTTCTTAGCACGGCTATATTTATTATCGCGGCTGCTGTCGCCAGGCTTCTCAAGACCCAACAAAACACGTACATAGTTAAAAGGGTGCGCCTGATGAAAAGCAACCTGCTCTTTAGGGGAAATGACATCATACGGAGGACAAACAACCTGAGAAATATCATCCACCTTTTTGGGGTTATAATATGTGGCCTTGAATGATCTGATCTGGGTCATGCTTAGCGATCCTTTGCAATATAAGCCTATCGAATTGGTTCAAGATATAAAAAATCATAGCAGAATAAAAAATGTCACGAAACCAAAATCTTCAGAATTTCATAAAAGCGTTTGATAGGGCTTTTTTGGTCTTTTTAGCTTTTATTGCTGTTAGAGGGATTGGCTGGGCACTGTTTCTGAGGACATCCTGTCGCGCAGCAAGGAGCTTCCGCACTAGACTTGGTAGAGTTTGAGGAAGATTTACCCTTGTAGTCTGTCTCGTAAAAACCACTTCCCTTAAAAATAACACCGCTTCCGGCTCCCAAAAGCCGATGCAGAGAAGATTTCTTACATTGAGGGCATTTTTTTAGATGCTTTTCTGAAATAGACTGGAATTCTTCAAATGTGTATCCGCACGCGGAACACTCATATTCATATGTTGGCATCGTTATGCTCCTTCAATAAAAAACTTATTTAAAAACTTTCTTTAATTTATCACTAAAGGTTTCGCTTCCGCCATGAACTTCCTCGTCACTAACACGCGCATATTCTTCTAGGATCCGACGCTGCTCAGAAGAAAGCTTTGTCGGTACAGAGATCATCACGCGCACATATTGATTACCTGGGCCGTCTCCATGAAGGCTAGGCATGCCCTTACCTTTAAGGCGGAACATCTTCCCGCTTTGCGTTCCCGCGGGGATGTCCATGGTCACATTGCCGCTTAACGTTGGGACGCTGATCTGTCCACCCAAAGCTGCCTTGACGAAACTTAACGACAAATTCATATAAATATCTTGACCATCTCTTTGAAATGTTTCATGTTCACGTACGCGAATATAGATATACAGATCGCCTCGACCGGCTTGGCCGACTTCGCCTTCTCCTTGAAGCCTTAGCTGGGAACTTGTGTCAACTCCCGCTGGAAATTTTACATCGATCTTGCGCGTTGTCCTTACCACGCCTTGACCTTGGCAGGCAGAGCAAAACTCAGAAATAGTCTTTCCTTCTCCTCGGCACTGCGGACATGTTTGTGCCATACGGAAAAAACCGCTTTCCGTGATAACCTGCCCTCGGCCCTGGCAACGAGAACAAGTCTTAGCCTGAGTTCCAGGCTTTGCGCCCGTTCCTTTACATGCCTCGCAAAGATCGTGGCGAGGGACCTTGATCGTCTTTGAAACACCACTAAAGGCTTCTTGTAAAGTTAGGTCAACCTCGTACTGAATGTCTTTTCCGCGCCTAGGTCGACGAGAACGTCCAGAACGGCCACCTCCAGAAAAATCAAACCCAAAACCTCCCAAGATATCTTCAAAGATATCCGCCCCGTTGCCAAAACCCATATTACCGAAGATACTGCTAAAGTCCGCTCCGCGAAAAATGTCTTCCGCCGTATAATTCTGATCGATCCCCGCGTGGCCATACTGGTCATAGAGCTGACGCTTCTTAGTATCTGATAGAACGGCATACGCCTCAGAGATCTCCTTAAATTTCTCTTCAGCCTCTTTCTTCTTCTCCGGCGCCACGCGATCCGGATGATGCGAAAGCGCTAGCTTGCGATAAGCTTTCTTGATGTCAGCTTCGCTCGCATCTTTCTTCAGGCCTAAAATTTCGTAATAATCTCTTTTCATAATATTAAGACTCTAAATCTCAAACACTAAATTCTAAACAAATCCCAAACCGTAGATCGAAACCAAAACTTCAAATTCTAAAATCTGAATATTGAACATATTTAGAATTAGGATTTTGGATTTAGAACTTATTATAAAATATCTTTACCTCTTATCATCTTCCGCCTTAAAGTCAGCGTCAATGACATCCTCTTTTTTCTCTGATGAACCTTTCTGCTGAGTTCCAGGCTCAGGTGCCTCTTGCGCCCCCGGCCCGGACTGGTCTTGAGCGCCTTGACCAGCTTGCTTAGCCGCGGTCGCTTTGTACATCTCTTCCGCTAATTTATGGCTCACCTTCTGCAAAGCCTCCATGGCAGGCTTGATCTTAGCGACATCAGCGGTTTTGATCGCTTCCTTAAGATTGCTGAGCTCTTTTTCAACATTTTCTTTATCTTGAGCAGAGATCTTATCTCCATACTCTTTCAAAGACTTTTCTGTCGCGTACGCGAATGTGTTAGCCTCGTTAACAACTTCCGCCTGCTCACGTTTCTTCTTGTCTTCGTCCGCATACTTTTCTGCTTCCTTGACCATCTTGTCGATCTCAGTATCCGATAGCTTGGTCGGAGCCGTGATCTTAATCGACTGCTCCTTGCCCGTTGCCTTATCTTTTGCTGATACATGAACGATCCCGTTTGAATCGATGTCAAAGGTCACCTCGATCTGAGGGATACCGCGGGGAGCCGATGGAATACCAACAAGATCGAACCGGCCTAATTCCGTATTGTCGCTGGCCATTTGTCGCTCACCTTGCAAAACACGGATCGTGACAGCGCTCTGGTTGTCATCAGCTGTCGAAAAGATCTGGCTTTTTTTCGTTGGGATCGTCGTGTTGCGCTCGATCATCTTTGTAAAAACACCACCCAATGTTTCGATACCTAATGTCAAAGGCGTCACATCTAAAAGCAAAACCTCCTTGGTCTCACCTGTGATGATCGATGCCTGTACAGCAGCGCCCAAGGCTACGCATTCCATAGGGTCCACGCCTCGCTCGATCTTTTTTCCGACATAATCCTCAAGGAATTTTTGAATGATCGGCATGCGCGTAGGGCCACCGACCATGATAATGCGATCGATATCTTTCGCAGACAGCTTGGCATCTGCCAAAGCGCCTTCTAACGGCTTACGGCAACGATCAACGATAGGAGAAACAAGTTCCTCAAGCTTTGAGCGGTCGATCTTAAGCGTTAAATGTTTTGGACCTGAAGCGTCAGCCGTAATAAAAGGAAGATTGACCTCTGTTGAAACTGTCGATGAAAGCTCAACCTTGGCCTTTTCAGCAGCTTCGCGAAGACGCTGAAAAGCCATCTTATCATTTTTTAGATCGATCCCACTTTCTTTCTTGAACTCCTGACAGATATGATCGATCAACGCATTGTCCATATCGGTACCGCCAAGCTGTGTATCACCATTGGTAGAAAGGACCTCAAATCCTCCTTCCGCCCACATTTCCATGATCGTAACATCCAAGGTTCCGCCGCCAAGATCAAAAACAAGGATCTTAAGCTCTTTGCCAACCTTTTCCAAGCCATATGCCAAGCAGGCCGCTGTTGGTTCATTGATGATGCGCAAAACCTTTAAGCCAGCGATCTCGCCAGCATCCTTGGTCGCTTGACGTTGATTATCATTGAAATATGCCGGAACAGTGATGACAGCTTCTTCCACGGTATCGCCAAGATACTTTTCAGCATCTGCCTTGATCTTTTGCAAAATAAATGCACTGATCTGCTGAGGGGTGAATTCTTTACCTGCAACTTGAAATTTGTGGCTCGTTCCCATTTTACGCTTAGCGGCATAGATCGTCCCCTGCGGGTTGACCGCAGCTTGACGACGAGCTGGCTCTCCTACAAGACGATTGCCATCTTTATCAAAAGCGACGAATGACGGAAACGCCTTACCAGACGCGACACCCGCACCTTCCGCTGAAGGGATGATCACCGGGCGACCGTTCTCCATAACAGCGGCCGCTGAATTAGATGTTCCTAAGTCAATGCCGATAACTTTTGCCATAATCAACCTCCTTGTGTCAAACTTCTTTTGTGATCCTTAAACATTTTTTTGTTCTTTTTTCTTTGCGACTTTTACTTTGTTAGTGCGCAAAACTCTATCGCCCAACATGTAACCTTTCTGGAACTCATCAACAACGACCCCTTCCTCTACATCGTCTCGATCCTCCTGCATCAACGCCTCATGGCAGTGGGGATCGAATTGTTTTCCTTTGGCCTCAATAGGCGCGACATCATTTTTGCGCAAAAGATCATACACGTGGGCCATGACCATTTCGATACCTTTCAGGAATGCGTCATAATCTTCATGTTTCGCTTTTGCAGCTTCCAGTGAACGCTCAAGATCATCTAAAATATCGAGAAAATCTACCAACAGCTCCTGATTAGCATATCGTAAAAATTCCGCTTTATCGCGCTCCATACGCTTGCGCGCGTTCTCAAATTCTGCGTAAAGACGTAAATATTTATCCTTATACTCCGCGGCTTCAGCCAGCAATCGCTTGTGTTCAGACTCTTTTAAGAGAACGGTTTTATCATTCTCCTGGACTACGTCGCTCTTAATCGTCTTGTCTTGATCTTCTTTAAGGATCTCGGGTTTTTCTTTTGCCGCGCTCATCGCTTTTCCCCTTCCAACATGTCATCGATCAGTTCTGAAAAATACTCAAGCATAGATATAACTTTTTCGTAGTTCATCCGCGTAGGGCCTAAAAGCGCTAAGCGCCCTTTAGGGCCACGTCCGGCACCAAATTTTGAGATCACAAGCGAACAATCTTCGATATCATCACAGCCAACCTCATCACCGATATAGATCTTGATCTTCTTTTCAATATCGCGATTGATCAACTCCAAAAGCCTTTCTTTTGCCTCCAAGATCTGCAATATATGCTGAATGCGTTCAATATTATGGAACTCTGGATATCCGGCGACAAAGCTCATGCCATGGCAAAAAATCTTATGTTCACCATCGATAGTGATAATGCTTGGACATCTTGTCTCCTGAGCTAAGACTTCAGAGGTTCGGCGTAAAAGATCCTCCACCTCAGAAACGCCTTGATGGTATTCTGATAAAATTCGCTTCTTTTCTTCATTCAAAAGCTTGATTTCATGCATCAAATTATTAACATAATAGCGATAGCCAGACTGTGTCGGAACTCTGCCTGCAGATGTGTGCGGATGCGTCAGCAGCCCTTGCTCTTCCAGCTCTGCAAGAATATTGCGCACCGTGGCAGAGCTCACATCACAAAGACACTCATCGACAATTTGATTGGAGCTAATAGGCGTTACATGGCGGACATATTCTTCCACGACATAAGACAAGATCTTTTCTTTTCGATATTGCGGGTCGATCCTTTTAGGCGTCATATGCTCACCTCGAATATTGTCCTTAACTTGTTTTATCTTTTTTCGAATTAGCACTCTTATGGTCTGAATGCTAAAAGCAAATTATAACAAAAAACTTTCTGATGTCAACAACACCTTATAACTGTTCTTCGAGTTTCTTAATGAGCGCGTTAACTTCTTTGGCCATGTCTGCAGGAAGGAGCTTGGTTTCGTCCATCTCGCGCTTTAGTGATTTTAGCGTGCCGATAAATCGTTTAATATTTGTTTCTTTTTTCTTTTGCCATGCTTCTTCAGGGTCGATCTCCTCGCGCTGGCGCATCATCAAGGTAAGATCTTTCTTGATCTCGCGGGAATCCTTTCCCTTAACAAAAAGATTGTCTTTAAGCTTTTGATAATCTTGTTCGTCAAGGTCCTTAGAGCGTGCCAAACGCAAAACATCTACCGCCTCATAGCTTGGGATCTGCGCGGCGTCAGCCTCTTCAGCAAAATCCTTTTGCAGATACGACGGCTCCTCTTTTTCCAGGAAGTAATAGGAGCGCAAAAGCTTCAAAGATGTTTGTTTGCGAATGCCGATCTCTTTTGTGACATAGGCATCAAACTGCTGATATCCCCAAGACTTATACAACTTGTCTTTCCAAATCGTATAAAGCGCGCGGCCTAATTCTACCCAAGAGCTTTTAAAACTTTTGGACGCCTGCAGCGCCAAGTCGCGCATGGACGTCCCTGAGGCGAAGATATCTTCTGTGTGCATGGCATTCTCCTTCTCATATCAAAATCAGGGCCCATTATAGCACAAACCTTTTTGAGCGCTTGATAAAATTATTTTATGTCAAAGAACAGCTCATTTTCTCCCTTGCGGACATCGGCTACGACATGGTCCTTAGCCTTAATATCCCCGGAAAGCATCTTAACGGCTATCGGATCCTGCACCAAACGCTGGATGACTCTCTTTAGAGGTCTTGCTCCATAGAACACGTCATAGCCGGCTTGCGCCAACATGCTCTTAGCGCTCTCAGAAAGCTCCAGTGTGATCTGCTTTTCCTCAAGGCGTTCTTGCAAATAACGGATCTGGATATCCACGATTTTACGGATATCCTCCACGCTTAACCGCCCAAAAATAAGCACCTCGTCAATGCGGTTCAAAAATTCTGGCCGGAAAGAAGTCTTCAAAACATCCTGGATCTGTCCATCGATCTTTTCTTTATCCGTCATTTCCGCGATAGATTCGCTCCCCAAATTAGAGGTCATGATGATGATCGTATTCTTAAAATTCACGACCCGTCCTTGCCCATCGGTCAAGCGGCCGTCATCAAGGATCTGCAGCAAGGTATTAAAAACATCTCTGTGCGCTTTTTCGATCTCATCCAAAAGAATAACCGCGTATGGCCGACGACGCACGGCTTCCGTGAGCTGTCCTCCTTCTTCATAACCAACATATCCAGGAGGAGCGCCAATAAGACGCGAGACGCTGTGTTTTTCCATGTACTCACTCATATCGACGCGGATCAACGCGCTCTCATCATCGAACAGAAACCATGCCAATGCTTTGGCGAGCTCTGTCTTTCCAACGCCCGTTGGCCCAACGAATAAAAAAGAACCCAACGGCCTATGCGGATCGCTAAGACCTGTTCGTGAACGACGAATACATGCCGAGACGTTATCAATGATCGCCTCTTGTCCCACAACTCGAGCTTTCAGGCTTTCTTCCATATGGATCAATTTCTCTGTTTCCCCTTCCATGAGTTTTGTAATAGGGATCTTTGTCCATTTAGACACAACCTCAGCGATATCTTCATCATCGACTTCTTCTTTCAGCATAGAGCCATTCTTCTGCAAGCGGCTCAGCTCCTGATTACGTTCTTCTAGATCTTTATTCAGCTGAACAAGCTGACCATAACGGATCTCTGCCACCTTTCCCAAGTCACCTTGTTTTTCCGCTGTTTTTTCCTCCAGCTTCTTTTTCTCGATCTCCGCCTTCACTTGACGGATCCTATCAATAACCTTCTTTTCACTGCTCCAGCGAAGTCGAAGACTTTTATTTTCTTCCTGGAATCCTGCCAAGTCAGTCTCAAGCTTTGCCAATCTCTCCAAAGATGCTTCATCTTTTTCTTTCTTGAGCGCTTGCCGCTCGATCTCAAGCTGGCGGATCTTTCGTTCATTAATATCCAATTCTTGTGGCATACTGTCGATCTCGATACGCAAAGTTGACGCTGCTTCATCGATGAGGTCAATTGCTTTATCTGGCAAAAATCGTTCCGTAATGTAACGATCCGACATGACAGCTGCCGCAACGATGGCCGAGTCTTGGATGCGCACTCCATGATGGATCTCATAGCGCTCCTTTAAACCCCGTAGAATAGCGATCGTATCTTCTACGCTAGGTTCAGATACAAGGACTTGTTGAAAACGGCGCTCTAAAGCCGCGTCCTTTTCAATATGCTGACGATATTCATCAAGGGTTGTAGCGCCAACACAGCGTAGCTGGCCTCTCGCTAAAGCAGGCTTGAGCATATTGGAAGCATCCATGGACCCTTCCGCTTTACCCGCACCGACAATAGTATGCAATTCATCAATAAAAAGAATAATATCGCCATTTTTTGATTCAATTTCTTTAAGCAAAGCTTTCAACCTGTCCTCGAACTCTCCGCGGAATTTAGACCCTGCTACAAGACTTCCCATGTCCAAGACTAAAACCTTCTTATTTTTTAATCCTTCCGGAACATCACCGCTAAAGATGCGCTGGGCCAAACCTTCAACAATGGCTGTCTTGCCAACGCCCGGCTCACCGATCAAGACAGGATTATTCTTTGTCCGACGAGACAAGACCTGAATAACACGGCGTATCTCATTATCACGGCCAATCACCGGATCCAGCTTTCCTTGACTTGCGAGCCATGTTAGATTACGCGTATACTTTTCCAAGGTCTGATATTTTTCTTCCGCATGCTCATCGGTGGCACGCTGCGCGCCCCGCATATCTTGAATGATCTTTAAAATATCATCTTCGTCTAATCCATTTTGCTTTAAAAGACGAGAAAAAATATTATTCTGCTTAAGCAAAGCCAAAAACACATGTTCTTGCGCACAAAAATCATCCTTCATCTGCTGGGCGATCTTTTGCGCTTCGACTAAGACCTCATTAAGCTCCTCAGAAATAAAAGGTGTTACGCTGGCACCCTTAACAACGGGTTTCTTTCTTAGCTCTTTCTCAAGCTCCGCTAAAAGTTTTTCTCCGGGAATATTGTGTATGGCTAAGATCCTAGAAAAAACTCCTTCCTGGTCATGCAAATAAGCTGTTAAAAGATGCTCCACTTCTACTTGTTGATGACCAAGAGCCTGAGCTGCTTCTAGGGATTTTTGAATGGCTTCTTGATTTTTGAGAGTGAATTTATCAAATCGCAACATGGTTTTAACACCGTCCCTTTATTTCTGATCTTGTTTTTGAGGTGCGCCTGCGCGTTAAGCGCAGGCGCACTTTATTATCCAAGATCAATATTGATCTTCTTTTCAGCTTCTTTCGCTGTCTTAGGTAAAACAACCTCTAGAACGCCATCTTTATATTTCGCGGATATCTTCGCTTCATCAACACCAACACCCAATTGGATGCTTCGCTGAAAGCTGCCGTATCCTCGCTCAATAATATGATGGTTTTTACCTTTTTTTTCTTCTTCGATCTTACGCTCTCCTTTAATGATCAAGGTATCATTGTCCATGGATAAATGAATATCTTCGTGCTTCAATCCTGGAAGATCAGCGCGAACATAAAGATTTTTCTCATCTTCACTAACATCCATCGATGGATACCAGACATTGCCGAACTCTGCAAGTGTTTTGTTCATTGTTGGAAATAATGTTAGACGCTTAAGCGCATCATCGAATCCGAAGAAATCCTTTAATGGATCTTCTGCTCTTTTCCACGGAACCATAGCCATAATGAACCTCCTTCTATTTTCCTTATTATTGGCACTCATACTCAGTGACTGCTAACTTTAACCCAAAAATTTTTATTTAAATGTCTCCCTCATCACCACCTCCTTCATGTTGCTCTAACAAAAATCGTACTCCGCTAATATTTACTTTTTCTTCCCGCATCAAATAATAAACATAACTTATCTTTTCAACCTGTTTTTTAGAATAACAACGTGTTTTCTTTCCTATTCTCATCGGAGTAACTACACCCATATCATCAAGTTTTCTCAGTGTCCAGATAGGAATTCCAACTATTTTGCTAACAACTCCTATCACAAATACAGGATCCTCAGGCTTGATCTGAAGCTCAAATGAAAAAGGACCTTTCTGATCCATCTTCCAACCTCCTAATTTCGATTAAAATATAACATATCCTAACCACTTTGTCAAGATATGCTCATCATGATAGTTAGATTATCTAATTTCTAAATATAAAAAAGAACGAGCTTGCAAAGCCCGTTCTTTTATTAAAAAATTTCTTTACTTATCAATTAAACTAACGTTTCCTGCGGTGCCAGAAACGGACCCAACAGTTGTGCAAACTCCGCTTTGATTAACTAAAACTGTCTTGTTGTTTGAAAAAACAATGCGCCAACTTGGCTGAAAGCGCGATGTCTTAAAATTACGAGACCATACAAGCTGAGGGGTGCCAATTGTCTGCATCTGGGTATTTCCGCTATAACTTTTACCAGATGCGGCTTGCGCATTCGCCAAATAATTCTGCGCCAACTGGACGGCTTGAACTTGATTGATCTTTAAATAAGCATCGCCATTTTTATCCCACGTCACCTGCGTAATGGCTCCATTGAGTGGATTGACCTCTATAACAACCTTTGTATTTGTAGTGGTCGCGACTGTTGCTGTCTTCTGAATGGTATTCGCTCTATAGGCTGGAGAGGTTCCGGCAGTTGCCATGCCTCCTGTTGCCGCTGAAGCTGAATCAAGTGCCAGAAGAACATACGGCGAGTTGTTATCCTGAGAAACAACTTCAAATTGACGAATATCACCAGGCTTATTGAACAACACCATAAAGCTTGCATCATGCTTCAGGGCTGCCGGTAAGGCTTGGCGCAGATACTCTTTGTTGAAAACAAATGTCTGCATTTGGGCGTTCGGAAGCTGTGCCATGCCATCTGTTTCTTTCGACAACAAATAGTCTGCAGAATCCTGAGATTTGCTTATGGAAGCATTGCGTACTCTTTGGATCTCGCGCATCAAGTCCGGACTCGGCGTTGCGGGGATCAAGGATACACTTGTTCTTGCTATTTGTTGCCTAAAAATCTGCTGATTGAGATTAATCGGTGGTTCATAGACAGCTCTATATTGACCATTAAGAGGCAAATATTCAACCTGGAAAGCTGTTGTTGTCTGATACAGATTGAACCCTAACCCAGAAACAGATGGGTCATTGACCCACATGCCGTTGACATTAAAGTTTGGCATCGGCTGTCCAACGGGATGAGGCTTAACACTCGTCGAGATGCCACGAACCAATCGCCATTTTAACATGCCATTCACTGGCACAAATGCCGGGCAATACATACCGCCCGGAGGAAGATAGTCGATCCAATAAACAAAATTCTTGATCGCGTCAATCTGGACTGTCGTCTGATACCAATCTGTGAAGTTATAAGGAGATCCTACTTCTGCATTAAGCGCGGTCATGATCTCACCAGAAAGCATATCATTACCTGGGCCGCTCCAATGATACGTATTGTAAATGCTGGACTGGGTCGGACTATTACCTAAAAGATAGCGGATATTCATCCGCGTTGCCGCAGCGCCTGTATAATATGTCTGCTGGGCTGTTTCTTGAGGAAATATATCCTGACCTCCCCAATAACCTAAATGGTTGACATAAATGAAGCTCATCTGCGCGTCATCAAAATGAACGACTGCGCCGTTGGCTAAAGTATCAGTTTTATGTGCCCATACATAAAGCATATACTTTATCTTAACTGTGCCTGTAGGAGCTGCGCCAATCGAAACAAGCAACTGATACCAGGAATTATTCACCCCACCAACTTCATTCTTTAAATAAGAGATGAGGCTATTGTTGCTATCATAAAATTCAATCC
>CAZAOD010000014.1:0-33445 GCA_964486675.1 uncultured Planctomycetales bacterium
ACGCGGTGCGCGACTTCCGGCCTTTCAACACACCGAAAATAAAAGCAAGTTTCAATCCACGCGCGCACGCGGCGCGCGACCTACTCTGTGCCGGGCTTGATCGATCACTTTTAAGTTTCAATCCACGCGCGCACGCGGCGCGCGACGTGACAGGTTATAGAGGTATGCCGTCTAAGAATTCGTTTCAATCCACGCGCGCACGCGGCGCGCGACGCTTCATCTTTACTATTTGCATCTACTACAACCCCGTTTCAATCCACGCGCGCACGCGGCGCGCGACGCATTATTGCACGAGCCACAAGTCTTATGAAAAGTTTCAATCCACGCGCGCACGCGGCGCGCGACGCGTTTTATCGTTCATCCACAAACCAATACTAGTTTCAATCCACGCGCGCACGCGGCGCGCGACAACTTAAATCCATACTCACCACAATGGAAAAACCGTTTCAATCCACGCGCGCACGCGGCGCGCGACGGTCCTGATACTAATTCCGATTATACGTTATTGGTTTCAATCCACGCGCGCACGCGGCGCGCGACGGATGAAGCCCTTCCTGGCGATACGTTTAATATGTTTCAATCCACGCGCGCACGCGGCGCGCGACAACGGACGACTAAAAACTTTTGACTTCTCATCACGTTTCAATCCACGCGCGCACGCGGCGCGCGACAATTCTTTGAATTAGTACGACCAGCAGTACGAGAGTTTCAATCCACGCGCGCACGCGGCGCGCGACCATACCAGGTAGCAACATCACGTAATTTCTGAGGTTTCAATCCACGCGCGCACGCGGCGCGCGACCAAAAACCAGAAAAACAAGATCAAGATCGGTTGTTTCAATCCACGCGCGCACGCGGCGCGCGACGGTTGGTGGAACTGATAATCATTTATTTATCGAAGTTTCAATCCACGCGCGCACGCGGCGCGCGACCCCATAAATTTTTGAAAATTATCCCACAGCAAACGTTTCAATCCACGCGCGCACGCGGCGCGCGACAACATGGTACTGATGATCAAGTGCAAGTTGTTGGTTTCAATCCACGCGCGCACGCGGCGCGCGACAATTATTATCCTTTCTTAACATTATCATTAATAGTTTCAATCCACGCGCGCACGCGGCGCGCGACTCTAACTTCTCAACTCTTTGTAAATAGATGACTTATTGTCCTCTGCAGGCGAATATTCTTGCTACCCTGCTCTAAGAAAAGAGCCGTCTTTATTCTCATCCTGCAAATCTCCTAATCCCAGCATATTGTATCATTGGCGAAATCTCTATTTACTGCTTCGTAACATCAGGTTCGCCTCTTCTCCAGGCAAAAAAATTAAATGATCAACGGCTCCTCAAGATCAACCACTACCTTAGCCCCAACATGCTCCACACGCCTACGCCAATTTGACCCTAAAAAATAAAACCTCAAACTATCTTTTTCTTGGTCGATCGCATTTATGAGAGCCTGCTTCAGTCGAATCCATTGCGCGGGGTCAACGTTGCATTCAAAGACCGAAAACTGAACTCTTTGCCCATAATTTTTGCACGCCTTAGCAACCAGCCGCAATCGCCGCTGACCTCCTTTATCAGAGGTCATAACATCATAACTCACCAAAACCATCATCGCGCTAGCCTCCTATCGCCACAAAAAAACTGGATATCCATCAATGTCTTTACGAATATATCGCGCTAAAAGCAAGGCCTGCATAAAAAACAGAAGACCAACGGGAAGGGATTCTTTAATGAACGGATGCTCTATTTCTTCCTGCTTGCGCTTCTGATACGCCGTTAAAACCGTTTTTCGTGTTTCCTCATCCATCAATACCGCTCCTGTCTCGGAACGTTTAAATCCTTTGTCGCTCACCTGTTCACGGTTGATCAGAGATAAAACAAGGCGATCAGCGAGAAAAGGCCTAAACTCTTCGACCATATCCAGCGCCAGGCTCATCCGGCCAGGCCTATCAACATGCAAAAAACCGACCGCGGGATCTAACCCCACGGTTTCAAGGGCAGAACGCGCGTCATGAACTAAAAGCGTGTACAAAAACGACAACAAACAATTCACGTTGTCCAAAGGCGGCCTTCGGTTGCGCTCGTCGAATTTAAACCTGTCTTTTTGCGCCACGATCAAATGGTCAAAAACACTAAAATAAGAAGAGGCGGTGTCTCCCTCCAGGCCCCTTAACTGCTCAAGCGAATACTCTCTATCAAGCTGACCCAAGGCGTATTTCATCCGTGCCGACACCTCCTGAAGTGCCTGGGCGTTCAGCTTATCTCCATGATCGCGTAAGGCCCTTTCCAAAACGGATCTTCCATTATAAAACTTGCCTGTTAAGAACGTCTTTGCCAAATTAACGCATTTTTTATCATCATCCGCCCAGCGGTATTGTTCCCGTCGAAGAAGGACATTTCCCGACACCTTTCCTCTAATGCTCGCCAAAAAGCGCCCGTATTCCGTTAAAAAACTGACTGATACATTGTTCTCGGCACAATGACCCATCAAAAAAGGGCTCATAGAGACCGCTCCAAAACACACAATGCCGCTTAATGTATGGACAGGCACTTGTAGTTTTATTTCTTTATCCGCGGAAACAACAATCGTTTCCCCTTCTTTGGAAAGATACGATCCTTGCGTTGTCACAAATAAGGTGTTCAAATATTTTTTCATGCCAAATCCATGTTCTCTTTTATATACTCAGCAACGGCATCTTTTTTTCCAAAAGCTTTCGGCAAGCACCTATTGATCAGTGAACAAGCTTCGCATTTTTTTGTATACCGAGGAGAAGGCGTCTTTCCCTCGGCTAAAAATGCCCTTACCTGCCGGATCGCCTCCTCTGTTTCTGATCGCAGCCGTTCATCAAAGCTCACGTCCAGACGATGCCGTGTTTTACCGTAAAAAATAGCGCCACAAGACACCGTTGCCCTCATCATTTCTTCTAGACATATAGCTTGCGCACAAAGCTGAACTTTATCACAATTATTTTCCTTGGGTCTACCATGTTTATATTCCACCGGGAACGGCAACCATGTTTTTCTATCTGACGCCCTGCGAAACTCCACCACGTCCGCTTTGCCGATCAATCCGAGTTTTTTTGATCTTAGCGGCATACCGCGCTCGATGCGAACTCCATCACGTGCCTCAAATTCTTCCTCGTGCGCGCGATCATGCATCACCCCGCCTTCGGCAGTAAGCAAATTTTCTTCCCATACCTGTTCGATATAGGACAACGCGCATTGCCGAGGACAAAAACAATAGTGCTGTAATGCTGAAAGCTGGATAAAGTCTTCGTCACGATATATCATTTTAGCTTCTTAAAGGATTCCGGCTCTTTCAAATAGTTTCCTTTTGAAACAATTTTCTTACCTAATTGCTTTTCTAGCGCCTGGCGAGCATCACCCGCAACTTTTCCTCCCCTGGCAGCATCCGCCTTAAGCTTAGGAACTCCTTTTGAACCCTCAACGCGGTGGATCTCGGTCGTTGACCTTTCTCCGAGCATCGTGAAGATAAGCTCAAGATCATTCATGTGGTCCCTTAAGTTTTCGCGTTTTAACCCCTTATGCTCTTTATATGCCTGGGGCGTCATACCGAAAGTAGCTTGCGAGATCTCAGATGTTAAAATTTCATAATCTTTATCTTCCTTGGCGCCACGGCCTTTCCATTCATCTGTTAATTCTTCGCGGATAGCGATACCGCGCATGCGTTTCTCGATCCATCCGTCACTGTAACCTTTCAGCTTATAAAGCAGCCGAGTCCGTTTAGTGGCAAGCTCGGGATCTTCTATTTCTTTAACACGCTCAAAACCGACCTTGGCCAACCACCGCTTAAAAGGTTCGGCCTTAGGCGATGGGATGGATTGAACGAGACGGAAGATCGTTTCTGTGCTTGCGCAGTCTGTTTCGCGCATCTTTCCATCAGGGGCAGGTAATTTCAACTGTCCGATTTTTTCGGACACTTCAACATATCCTTCTTGAATCAGCTTTTGCTTAAGGTCCGACCAATACTTCCTGGCGCGGTCCGTTCCGGTCAAAACCTCGATCACATCAACGACCGAGAACCACCATTCGTTGTTGTGGATGAGCCTTCGAACCGTTTTGCCTTTGAATAAGGCGAGATGTTGTTTTGTCATGGATGGCCTTCCTAGAGTTTTTAAAGTATATGTATTACCTCAATGCCTGGAAATTCTATTAACAACCCTTCCGGTGGAACAATTACCCCATCTTTGTAGTCTTCCCAGCTTCGCGGGGTATCTACTCCCTTGATTTTTATTAAATCAAAAAGCTGGCCAGAACGTGCATTTCCAAGATGATTTTCATGCTTAAAGGCTACTAACTTCCGTGGATTCATTTCGCCCCGGGCCGCCGCACGATCATTTTCAAAAGCATTAAGAAGCGCTTTCCAAAGCAGTTTCAAATCTTCTTCTGAAAAACCGGTCTTTTTAGCATCGACAACTGAAACAAATCCGTGCATCCGATAAAGCGCATACGGCACTGTTGCCTTTCGCCCAAAGGTTGACCCGAATTCCCTATCGTGCTTTAACTGATCATTCTTCTCTTTTTCAGTCGTAACACAGCATCTTGTAATAGAATGCTCTGCCTGGTAAATGCGGTCGATTGAACGAGCAAAAGTAAACTGTACCGGCCCGCGCACAGTTCCAGCCCCCTTTATTTTCTTTTCTTTTGTTTTTTTCTCTTTAGGAGCGGCATCTTCGGCTCCGTCCTCAGCATCTGCGCCATCGGATTCCTTTTCCCCCGTACTTAGTACAGCGCCGAAAGTACGAATGTCATAGTAATCTTCGCACAATTTGTTTCTTTTGGCTGATGCGGCATCCCCTTGTGTTTTTCCAATAATTTTATTTAGATAGCTGTCTTCACTATTAATATCTCTCTGACGAATAAAAATATCGTACGGTGATTTTAAATCATGCGCGAGCTGAACATAGTTTCGCACTTTACGTTTGACGCAAACATCCGTCACTAAGCCATGTTGATCTTCCGTGTCCGCTCTGGGCAAATTAACTTGATCGGGATCGCCATTTGGGTTGCCGTCTTTTACGTCGAATAAAAACACAAAATCATACCTGTTTTTGATCACCTTTTCTGCCTGACTCATATTATTTGCCCTCCTTGTTTTCATTATTTTTTGATTTCTTACAAAAATCCTGCTGCCGCTGGTGATAATACCCAATGGCAAAATAACCGCGTTCTTCCAGCGAAAAAGCTGCAGGGAATCGCGCTATATCTACACCCTTGCACAAATCCTGAAGTTCCCTATCTATCACAACCGCCAAACCGGGTTTTTCATTTTTTACTTTTTTGTAATGTTTCCCGTAAAGGTCAAAAAGCCGACCAAATGCCGCTGATGGCGCAGTCATTGCATGCGTAAAATACCTCTCCCGAATGCCAGCATTGCGGTCACCCGATGACGCCAGATATTGCATACTTTCCATTTTCGCGAAAATCTGGCCGCAAATATATGCCGCGGGCGCCTCTCCTTGAACCCCATTTTCAGTCACCATACATCCACCCTCCTTTCCTTTATTATTACGATTCAACACAAGCTTGATAAGCGCCGCTCGATCAGAACTGACACCATATTTATCAACACGGGCCCGCTGCAAAACCCTGGTCAATATCCAAAACGGCGGCGAGATATTTTTTAACGCCGCCTTCCATAAATATACCGCTATCCGCGACGGCGTCACGTCGTCATCATCGCATTTTCCATCTTGCTGCCGTTTTTGACAGCTCTTAGCCAGACTATAAAGCCCGATATATTGTGTTTGTACATCCTTAACGTTTTTATCATATGATCCAATAGCAATATCCTTAAACCATTGAACTATTGACTTGCGAAAATCCGGTAAGCTTGTTTCGATCCAGTCACGAACCGCTATCCGCGCCGCCGAACCAGACAAAGCACATGCATAGAATTGATCCGGATCAACATAACGACTGTCATTTACTTTGCCCAAGGTCACCGATTCGATCATTCTCCCGACATCGTCAGGGCTCGGAGCTTCTAACTGATCAATCTCCGGTAATTTGCTGTTTTTACGTGTCCAAAATATTAATGCCGTATCCGAACCAAGTCTTTTGCGGTTCGTATATCGAAACCGTTTTTCTTCTTTTCCTTTTTCTGTTTTCACCGTAATTTCATACCCAGAAGACAACAACCAATTTACGCCTTCAACATATGATTTAGCACAATTAGCACATATTGCCGAATTTTCATTTCCATTTAATCGATAAGATTCAAAGGCTGGAGCATTATATGAAATCAACGCACTGCCACTAGTTTGTCCGCCTATGCTTTTCATATTTTTTATCATCCCGTGCGGAGTATCTTCAACGGGAAAATCCGCCTTGCCACACACGGAACAACGTTTTTGTGATTTTGCAAGCAAGGTCTGTGCCGCTGCCTCATACTTTTTAATAACCGCAGTTAAAACACTATATTCTTCGTGAAGTCGCTTGTTTTTTATTCTAAAAACAATGTTCCCCTTGCGCATTTTCTCGACAACTTGTAATTCAAACGCTTTCACGGCTTTATCAATGCCATTGACTTTATTCTCCTGATAAAAAGCAAAAACTGACATGAGTTCCACAACGTCTTTATATTGCGCCAATTTTTCTAAAAACAACTCGTGCTTCTTCTTTGAAGACGCGCCGCCATAACACAACACTTCTTCAGCTTTATCAACCAGCAATCTCGCCTTACCTTTTTTGGCAGTTATTGCTTCGGTAATTGTTTGTTTTTTCTCAAACATCTCAAATTTGCTAAAACTACCATCACTTTCAATAACAAGATCTATGGATATCGGCTCTTCCTTCAACGCTACATGATTCCATTCTTTATATTTTTCTTTACAAATCATCTCGCCAAAACCAGCCAGTTCTTTAATCATACAGTCACCTCACTTTCTTCCCTCCGATTAAACTCATAAACAAAAGCCGACATTTCACTGTCCATCGGCGGCTGTATGTGACTTGATTGCATCATTTTTTCATTCAAATCGTCAGGACACTGAAGCACTCCGTCCCGCACTACGGCATCTTGAAAAAATAACGGCTGAGGATTCCCCTTAGCATCATAAAAAACATCGAACAACATACTTCCAATGGGAATTGTTTCCGCTATCGGCTGCTCAGTGCCCTCAACTTCCATAAAATCCGCGGAAAACTCCCGCGTTCCTAAAAATGGCTTGCGCCAGCATTGTCCTTTTTTAAGTCGTCGGGTAAATATACCGTCTCTATCCGCATCAACACCTTTTTTGCCGATATATTTTTCAGGCTTGTTTTGCGCCGATGGCGTTTTCTGATAAATCGATGCCTCAATAATATAGGAAACATTTTTCAAAATCACGCTATTTCGCTGTGCGCGATACAACGGTTGTCCCTTCTCATTGACTTCGTCCACCGTAATCGGTTTTTTACCTTGCTTGGAATTAATTTCATTCCTCTTCACAGCAATAAGCTGAACTGGGGCTAAGATTACTATGCGACGCACATACCAAAAAAACTCCGGTTTCCATAATATTGAATCTAAAATTCCCCGCGCTGCCGACGGCGTCATACACGGGTATGTCATGCGTTCGACTTTTAAATCAGGCCTTGTAAAACAAGCATAATCGCCTTTTACCTTAACTTTGACTATCCGTGAATCAAGCATAGATCCTCCTGTCGTTATACAATCAACTTATCGGCTTCGATCGGCTCAGTAGATATGCCTGTTGCGTTATGGTAATTGCCGTACCACACCATAAAACCCTGTGGCAGAACTTTACATGATTTCGAATTTTGTTGAATAAAGCGCTGGTATACCAGCACCGTAAACTTCTGCATATTTCGGTAATCATCCTTGGACAAAAATTCTTTACGGCTAATAAAATCGAGCAACTGCCTGCTTTCATCGCTATAGTTACATACATACAGTCCATGCGTAACGTTTCTTATTATTCGGTAGGCATCGCCAACAACCTCAAAATTAAATGCCTCGCGCGCCTGATTTATTTTGTATTTATCCGAATCGCTGAACAGGCTTACTACCTCTCGATGGTATTTAGTAAAAACGTCATGCCTATAAAGTGAATCGGCGTCCGCTCTAATGATACCGCTGGCATATCCGGCGCATGCGGCGTATGTCTTATCCGGCATTCCACTGTTTTTCAAATTAAATAAATATACACTTCCACGACCAGCAAGCTTCCCCTCCCTATTACACCGGCCTGCCGATTGAATCACCGCTTCAAGCGGGGCTACAGCTCGGAACACAACAGGAAAATCAAAATCAACGCCGGCTTCAATCAATTGCGTTGATACCACTAATATTTTCTTTTTCGCCTCTAAGTCTTGACGAATATCGCTAATGGTTGCTTTCCTATGCGCAGGACACATGGACGTGGATAAATGGTATACTTTATCCCATCCGTCTTTCTTGCAGGTCTTCTCATAAAACTCTAAAACCGATTTTTTAGTATTAAAAATAACCAGTGCCGCGCCTGATGATTGCGCTACCGCCGCAGATAAATCATCCAGGTCGATGTCCCGTAACCCATTAAGTAAATTGTAATCAACTCGCCTCGTTTGACCATACAACCGGGCTGGGTCATCAATAAGCGAAACAATGTTTTCGATACCATCAAAATTTTTCCGTTTTTCAAATGCAGGCTGAGTTGCCGTGCAAAACAAAAACGATGTTTTCATTACCGCCTGAACATTCTTAAGCATGGTTACGGTGGGTAGCAGAATCTCTTTGGGCAACGCCTGAATCTCGTCAAATATAACGACAGACTCTGCAATGCTGTGAACTTTTCTGCATTTTGATGGCTTCCGGCTGAACAAAGATTCAAAAAACTGAACCGTAGTTGTTACTACAATCGGATAGTCCCAGTTTTCGCACGCTAATTTTTTTCGTTTTTGAAGCGCGGTACAATCCTCAAAAGCATCTTTAACCTTTTCATCATCTTCGCTATAACTTGAATGGTGCTCCAAAACTAACTCCTCACCAAAAATATCTTTCAAAATTTGCGCGGTTTGATCGATAATGTTTATATATGGCAGTACTATAATAATACGCTTCAGCTTGTTATGTTTCGCGTGATTAAGCGCCCATGCCATTGACGTAAGGGTTTTACCCATTCCCGTTGGCAATGATAACGAATAAAAGCCCGGGGGAAATGCCTTTTTTCTAAGCACCTCTTCTTTGGCTTCATTTCGCAACCGGTTGACCTCGCCACTCTTGGGCTTCTGCGAAAATACATCGTTTAATCTATGAAGCATTTTATCTATGTCTAAAACACTGTCTGCGCGCGCACTAAACTTTTCTTGATCAAAATGCTCTTCCGTCGAAAGCCAGTCAGCGTCAACCAATGCGCTAAAAAGATATCGAATAAAAAACTCTCGCTGCAATTGATCATCAAGGTTAAATATTTTATTTAATACTATATCCTTTTCCTCAACTCCCATATCCTCATAGAAATCCTTAACCACACCACAAAAACCGGCAACTTCATTTTGCTTAAATGGCTCGGTATCATTTTTCCATGTTGCTTTATCTGGCAACCCTTTATGGTGCCCATCAACGGCTATCGAAACCTCATTAACGCCTTTAATTCGCGCGTAACCCGCACCCCACGATGCATGAGGAACGCTCCCTCGTACGCCGCCGTTTTCAAGATATCGCTGAAATTCAACCTGATACTTACCTAAATCATGCAATAACCCTGCGTCTTTAAATAACTGTCTATATCGTTCATCACAAACAAACCCAGCCGCAATCTCAGCAGTCCTCGACAGATGTTTCGATAAAAGGTGTTTCTTATTTTTATCATTTTCTGAATGCGCAAAATATTCCATAATCCTCCAACTATTGCATTAAGCGGGGCTATCCTTCATTTTGCCTGTTATCAAAAACCTTCGCCCCGCCCTCCGCGGAACTCCCAAAAAGTAAAAACCTCCGCAGTCTTTCGACCGCGAAGGTTTGATTTCTTTTAGGTCCCGGATTCCCCCTTCAAACGCGGGACAAATAAATTGTTAGTTTTACATTACGCCTTTTTTGTATTTTGTCAACTGAAAAAATGCGCCAGAAACAGGGCTGGGCGGTAACGCCCAGCCCAGCTAAAAGATCATCCTATAATTTCTTTAGCAACTCTTGGGCGATCTTGCGTCCTGAGAGCAGCATCCCGCCAAAGATCGGCCCCATGCGCGGGCCGCCAAAGACCGCGTTAGCACACATCCCGCAAACGGACAACCCATCGCAGACTTCCTTTGAATTGCGAAGTGTGGCAAGCTCCCCCTCGTGCGCGCACATAGACCCCTCGCCCATCATCTTGCCGGTCTTTGTCTTCAATCGGATGCCTGATTTTCTCTCAACGATCCGCACGACTTCCGCCGCGTGTCCCGTGGCGTCCACCACGTGCTTGGCGCGCATCGCCATGGGGTCCACATGAAGATTGGCCATTTCAACGGCTGTCCAATTCAAAACAAGCCCGGTTATTTTTTTATCGCGGGCCATCACATCTTCGGCACTCATCAGGTTAAAAACTTTTAGCCCTGCCTGAACAGCCTGAAAACAAATGCCCGAGACACATTCGACCGCATCCGCTGTATAGCAATTTTCCTCGAAAAGCTCTGTGCGGATACCAAGCTCATCTAAAATACCCTTTGCCTGGTTTTGAACAACGATCTCATTGAACATCATTCCTCCGCCCCACATCCCGCCGCCCACAGAAAGCTTGCGCTCGAATAACGCGACACATTTACCTGCTTTTGCCAAATAATACCCGCACACCATGCCGGCCGGCCCTCCGCCGACGATCGCGGCATCCACATCGAGAAAATCCAAGAATTTCTTCTGAAACGTTGTCAAAATCGCCTTTGAAACTTTGATCTCATCAATACGCATAAAATCTCCTTTGGATAAAAATTAAAATTGTCTACTTCAGATCTCCTCACTGCGCTCGGAGTTAATTCGTTTCCATAATTTAGCGCTTCCTTTGGTCGCGTAAATTATAAACTCATTAAAAAAGCCTTTATGCGAAAGCATAAAGGCCCAATGTGTTCACCGTCCTTTCCCTCCGCTGGCATTATCCAGATCAGGTTATTAGGGTCACTCCGTTGCGACGGAGACTCTCAGGCCGCTGTTAGCGACCTCCCCTTTTTTCTTGCACAACAACGCTATCATTAAACATCAAACAAGCGTCTTTGTCAACAAGCCAACATAAAAAATGATCTTATTCGTAACGCAAAGCCGTGATGGGATCTAGACGGGATGCTTGCCGCGCCGGCCAAAGCCCGAAGACAACGCCGATAAAAAGAGAAAAAACAACGGAAAGGACAATAGAAAAGACCGAGACCTTGGCCGCCCAGCCGGCAATGGATGTAATCAAGATCGACGCTCCCGCGCCTAAGGCAACACCGCTAATGCCGCCCAACAGCGACATCAAGACCGCTTCGATCAAAAATTGGATCATGATATCGGTATTGTTCGCCCCAATGGCTTTTCGCAAGCCGATCTCACGCGTGCGTTCCGTGACAGAAACGAGCATAATGTTCATGATGCCGATCCCGCCGACTAGAAGTGAGATCGCCGCGATCGCGCCCAACAATAACGACATGGTCTTAGTCGTCGCCGTCAACGTATTCTTGATGTCTGCCATATTACGGATCTGAAAAGAATCTTTTTGTTCATCGGTGCGCAAGCGATGCTCTTTAATCATCAGCCTGACAATAGCTCTCTGGGTCTCGTCAATAAAGTCTGCGTCTTTCGCCTCCACATAAATAGAATCCAAATATTGTTTCCCCAGGACGCGATACATCGCGGTCGTGATAGGGATAATGATGATATCGTTCTGATCCGATGGGCCCATCGATCCCTTGGCTGGCAAGACACCAATCACTTTAAAGTTGATCGCGTTGATCTTAATGGTCTGACCCAAAGGATCAGTATCACCAAAAAGTTCTTTTAAGACCGTTGTTCCCAGCAAGGCGACCTTGTCTCTTTGCTTGACCTCTTGGGATGTAAAAAACCTTCCCGACGTCGGCGTAGAGGCGCGTATGCGTTCATATTCAACATCAACCCCCTCAACCCGGGTATTCCAATTCTTGTTCCCAAAGACCGTCTGCGCTCTGGACGATACTGACGGACTGGCGCTGTAAACATATTCTTTAAGATCTTTAATGGCAGAAACATCCTTTGTCCGAAGCCGTGTTGCCGCCCCTGCCTCAAGCGCAACACCTCCAGACATAGGTGCCCCAGATCTGACGATGAGCAAATTGGAACCGAGAGAGGACAACTGCTTTTCGATGGATTCTTTCGCGCCTTGACCGATCGCGAGCATCGCGACAACAGCTGCCACACCGATCAGAACACCCAAGATAGACAAAAAAGAACGCATCTTATGCGACATCATGGCGAACAAAGCCTGGCGAAAATAATCAAAAAGCTCCATCCGCGCGCTAAAAGACTTTTTGACATTGGACAAGATATCTTTGACGGAGGTTTCCTGAAAAGATCCCTGCCCTAACCCAGTGGCCTGCGCGTTTGCTTGATCGGAAATGATCTGTCCGTCGCGCATATAAATGATGCGGCGGCAATGCGCGGCGATCTCCGGCTCGTGCGTGACAATGATGATCGTCTTGCCTTTTTGATTGAGCTTTTTTAAGATCGTAACGATCTCTTCCTTGCTTTTGGTATCAAGATTTCCTGTCGGCTCATCAGCCAAAATGATCGGAGGGTCGTTGACAAGCGACCGGGCGATCGCCACCCTTTGCTGCTGGCCGCCGGACATTTCATTAGGCTTATGCAGCATCCGATCTTTGAGCCCAACCTCTGTTATTTCTTTGATCGCACGATCTTTTAAATGCTTACGCCCCGCGTAGATCAAAGGAAGTTGAGCATTTTCAAGCGCTGTCATACGCGGC
The DNA here is from genome assembly GCA_964486675.1 of uncultured Planctomycetales bacterium. Classification (GTDB taxonomy): domain Bacteria; phylum Omnitrophota; class Gorgyraeia; order Zapsychrales; family Aceulaceae; genus CALGLP01. Next base: position 12,912 of record CAZAOD010000014.1, read on the forward strand.
AATAAATGAAATTGCTGAAAAACAAATCCAACAAGTTGATTGCGCACCAACGCTAATTCTTTATCAGAAAGCTTTGTCATGTCTTCGCCTTCTAAAAGAAACTCTCCTGAATCCGGCCTGTCAAGCAACCCCAAAACATGCATCAAAGTAGACTTGCCAGAGCCGGACGCTCCCATGATGGCGACAAATTCACCCGCGGCGATCTTCAAGGACGTTTTGCGCAGCGCCTCGACCTTGACGGACCCCATCTGGTAGGTTTTATTAAGATTCCTGATCTCGATCATAATGATTTATCGGATGATCTCGCTATTTTTCTTTCGTGTTGGCATTTTTGGCATGAAAGGATTTTTTTCAGAGCGATCACCGGAAGAATTAGCTGTCTGCTTTTTGATGATCACAACATCGTCCTTGCTGATCCCTGAGATCACTTCCCAATAGCGTTCATCGGAAAGTCCCAACTTTACTTGCCTTTTAACAGGCTCTGCTCCTTGAGACGATCTTACAAAGACAAAGCTTTCGCCGTTTTCAGTCGTGACCGCTTCTAAGGGGATAAGGAGGATGTCTTTTTTAGAATTTTCTAAAAAATCAACGGTCGCGTTCATGCCGGAGCGGAAAAATGAAGGGATCTTTTCACACGCCAGATCAACTTCATACATCGTCACATTATTGATCGTTTTGGACTCATAATAAATATGTTGTACGACCGCGTTGATCTTCTCATCTGGATAAGCATCGAGCGTGACGGTCGCGGATTGGCCAAGCTTTACCTTGCCGATATCGGTTTCATCCACTTGCGCGCGCACAATAAGCTCATCCGATAAGACAACGACCGCGTCCGCGGTTGTGACCGTCTGGCCGGCCTGAGTTTTGGACACGATCACATCCGCGTCGATCGGCGAAGTTAAAGGGATCGCCTTGTAGACTTCTTGCCAATATTTTAGCGTCTCCTCTCCCTGGCCGCGCGCCGCGTCCAATAATGCCGCACGCTCAGTAGAGCTCATGACAGCCAATGTTTGCCCTGCTGTTACCCGTTGGCCTTCACGGACAAGGATGTTGTCGATGCGGCCATTGACCGGCGGAACGATCTCCAAGCGATTGCGCGGCAACACAGTCGCCGTAGTTGAGATCACGTTCTCAATATCGCCTATGAAAGGAATGACCTCTGTCAGGTTGCTCGTTTTCGCCGACGTCTCTTTCCAATGAAATTTCGCCCATAGACCGCCTGCGATAAGCCCAATGATCAAAATGATAAAAAATATTTTTTTAAGGCGCATACTCTAACGTTTCTCCTTTCGCCAAGACCCAATCCGCTTCAGCCAACAAAGCCGCGGCTTGCGCCTGCAGATAGGATTTTTTGGCTGTCACCAGGTCGTTCTCAATAATGATCCAATTGTCAAAAGAAATAAAACCGATGGCATACTGGGCTTCCGCGATCTTTGAACGTTCTAAAGAAGCCTCCAGAGTTTTTCGTTCAACATCCACGCGCTCGAGGGAATCCTGAAGAGAACCCCATGCTTGCTGCAAGCTGACCACCGCGGTGTCTTTGATGATCTGCTCATCAGCTTGAGCTTGCCTGTAAGCCGCTCGAGCTTGGTCCAGCTGTGCCTGTTTAAGGCCTCCCTCGAACAACGGCAAACTGACATTCAACCCCGCGCTCCACTGATTATTATCCGGAGGCCAATCAGCGCTTTTTTTACCGGCGCCCGCGCTTGCCGATACTTGAGGCGCGAAACTCCCTTTTGTCGCTTTCACATCGAACATCGCCGAATTCTTTTTCGCGATCGCCTGCAGCACAGATGGATTATTTTTGATCAACGCTTCCAAGTCCGGCTTCTGGACGGCTGTTTCAGAAACAATAAAATCTCCCTTAACAAAGAATGGTTTGAATTCTTTTACTCCCATGGCTTTCGCGAGTTGACGCTGTGCCAGCTCCACATCACGCTTAGCCTGAGAAATTTCCAACCGTGCTTGCGCGACATTCGCTTCGGCGGTCAAAAGCGCGCCCTTATGCTCCAAGCCGGATTGATAACGCAATGTGATCAAAACCAAATTATCCCGTCGGATCTTCTCGATATCTTGAGCAACCTTGATCAACTCTTGGGCTTTTAACAAGTTCACAAAGGCTGTGCGCAGATTCCAGCGCGTCTGGGATGAGGTGAAGCGATAATTTTCTTGCGCGGCTTTGACATCTTCCTCAGCTGCTTTGGTACTGTTGATACTTTTCTGGCCGTCAAAGATCAACTGGCTTGCGTTGATACCATAGGAATACGAATTGTTCGTGGTGGTGGCCCCGCTGTCTGACTTTGCTTCGCCGGTTGAAGCGCCCAAGGTCGCATTCGTTTGCGGATAAAGGCCGCTAGCGGTTATATCTTTGCTGGATTTCTTTTGGTTGACCTGCTCTGCGGATGAAATAAGATCGGGATTGTTTTCTTTGGCTTGTGTAAGGCAGTCATGCCATGTAAGGACTTCTTCGGCGCCTAAGACAGAAACAAAGAAGGGCAATATAAATAATATGCATATAAATATTAGTATTAATCTTCTCATGTTCATGGCATAGCTTCCAAAAACTTTTGTCTTTATTCTATCAAAACAATGTCCCGGCGCATCATCTATTTACAAAAGAATTAACTTTTCCATCATGATCGTGTCCTTACACTATTAGACAAAAGGGCCAAGAAAAAAGTTCCATGACAACGATTTTCTTGGCCCTGGTGATCAAGCGATCCCGCAAAATCGATCCTGATGACGTCTCAACGATAAGAGGTGATACGCTGCATCTTTATGACCATACCTTCATCTAAATGGAACACGCAATCAAACAGTCGTTCTTTAAATGTTCCTGGCCCCTTGGACATTCTCGCCGCGCGCTGGGCCGCGATCCCAAAGCAGGCTAAAGCGCTCGCGGCGGCAGATACAAGGTCTTTTTCAGCCGCAGCAAAAGCGCCAATGACAGATGCCGCCATGCATCCAGTCCCGACAACATGAGCCATCATCGCATCACCATTTTTGACGATCAATGTTCTTGCGCCGTCAGTGACAATATCTTCCTTCCCTGTCACAACAACGACACAATGGCGTTCTTTTGCCAAGCCCTCAGCGACCTTGACCATATCCTTTTGCACATCGCCCGCGTCTACACCCTTAGTCGAAACAGACTCCCCGGCAATGCGCGCGACCTCGGAAGCGTTCCCTTTGATAATATCAATCTGCGCCGCATCCAAAAGTTCAAAAGACTTTTTATCACGTAATGGAGTGGCTCCGGCCCCGCAAACATCCAAGACGACCGGAATGCCTTTTTTGTTTGCGGCCTTGGCGGCCGACTTCATTGCGTCAACAAGCTCTGGGGTCAATGTTCCGATGTTCAACACAAGACTATTGGCGATCTGCGCCATGTCGGCCGCTTCTTCTTTCGCATGAGCCATCACAGGTGACGCACCCAAGGCCTTAACGATATTCGCGCAATCATAGATCGTGACCCAATTGGTCACATGATGAACGACGGGTTTTTCTTCATGGACCTTCTTAAGAACCTTGAAAGGAAAAATATTCTTGTTTCTCACAAAAACCTCCTGGATAACCGTTTGCGCCACAGGATCAGCCTAAAGATCCCTACGGCGCTTTTGGAACTTTCAGCGCTTGGCCTGCAAAAATATTTGCATCAGCCAAACCGTTGATCTTCATTAAATATTCAACACTCGTGTTAAAACGCCGCGACAGGCTAAACAACGTATCCTTGCTGCGCACAGTATAAATGCGCGTATATTTTGAACGCTCACTTGATTTTGGTCTTTCATCATTGCGCGAATTTCTATCAGGATCAAGCAAGCGTTTAACATAATTGATCGGGATAGCAAAGTTGATATTCTGGCCATCTTTGTTCGTTCCAACGGCGATACCGATCACCTCTCCTTTCATATTGAACAAAGGTCCCCCGCTAGAACCCTCAGAGACAGGCGCTGTGATCTGCAAAACCTTCAGTCCCTTACCAGCGTCTCGGATCGCGCTGATCAAGCCATCAGAGACAGTGCGCTCTAATCCCAAAGGATTCCCGATAGCGACCACGCGCTCGCCTGTCTTTACGTTTTGACTATTGCCTAAAATAACAGGCGCAAAGCTGCCTTTCTGCACTTTTAAGACCGCGATATCTTTTTTTTCATCCGTATAGGCCAAAAGAACGTTCTCATACCGCTTGTTATTCTTTAATTTGATGCCGACACTTAAAGCATTATGGATTACATGATAATTCGTGACGATCAAACCGTCACGCGAAACGACAAAACCGCTTCCAAAACTGGTGCCCTTTCCAGTAACCGCTCCCACAAGCACGATCGCGTCAGCATTTTTAGAAACGATCTCTTCGACAGAAAGCGGCTGAGAAGCGGCCCACGACAAAGACGCGCAGCCTGTGATGGCAATGCAGCAAAGAATGGATAAAATATTTTTTTTCATAAACTATCGAACGCCAAATCTTTTCAATAGATCCTCACGGCGTAAAATCTTTAAAGCTTTCTTGATCAAAGGACGGTTGCTGATATTTTGCGACTGCAAAAGCGCTCTTTGCAGCGCGCGCTCTTCATGGCTTTTAGGCGTGAAAACGTGCTTATCCGTCATTGGATGATATCCCGTGTGATAAATACAACCTGAAACCGTCATGGGTAAAGGCAAAAAATCTTGAATTTGCTCCGGACGGATACGCCGCGATAAAAGCTTTGTCGCGCATGACAGCGCGCTCTCAAGACAGCTGCCTGGATGCGCGCTAATAAAATAATTTACTAGATAGGTTCTTTTTTTAAGCCGGCCGTTAACTTTTTCGAACTCCTGAACAAATTCTTCATATTTTTTATAAGACGGTTTGTTCATAACCGCCAAAACCCCATCCTCTGTATGCTCAGGGGCTACCTTCATCTGGCCGCTAATATGATGCGCGCACAATTGACGTAAATACTCTCGAGCTTCTGGCTCAAGCAATAGATCGTAGCGCAAGCCACTGCTAACAAAAACATGTTTTACGCGCGGGATCTTTCGGATCGCCTCATATAGCGCGATGGTCCTCTGATAAGGAATGTTAAGCGCGGAACATTTTTTCGGCATAAGGCACTGCTTGTCAGCGCATGGGCCGTGCGCGTTTTTTTTCTGACACTGCGCGCCGTACAAATTGGCCGTTGGGCCGCCAACATCGGTGATCGTACCTTTAAAATCAGGATCACGCGCTAAAGCTTTTACCTCGGCCAAGATAGACTCCTCACTTCGGCTTTGAACAATACGTCCCTGGTGCATGGTCAATCCGCAAAAACTGCATTCTCCCGGACAGCCCCTCACAGCGACGATCGACCATCGCACGGTTTCAAATCCCGCAACGCCGCCAAAAGCATCATAGAACGGATGGGGCTTGCGCTGATACGGCAATGCATAACTTGCATCCAGCTCTTGTGTTGTCAACGGCAAGGCAGGCGGCAGCTGCATGACATACTGGCCGCCGTGAGCTTGAACGACCGGCCTTGCGGTGAACGGATTCATCTGCTCATACGCCAAGCGAAACGCTCGATTGAATGTTTGAGGGTCTTGGCTTGTTTCTTCGAACGACGGCAACCAGAGCGCGTTGCTGGGCACGTCTTCCTTGTTTACACGAACAACAGTTCCTGGAATAGAGCGGATCGCTAATGTCTCTTCTCCTTGCCGCAGGCGATGTACGATATCAACGATCTGCCGCTCGCCCATACCATAGACCAGGATGTCCGCCTTCGCGTCTAACAACAAAGATCGGCGGACAGCATCATCCCAATAATCATAATGCGCCAGGCGTCGCAAGCTCGCCTCCACACCGCCGATAATGATCGGTAGCTGCTTAAATGCAGCCCGCAGCTGATTAACATACACGATGGTCGCGCGATCAGGCCGCGCGCCTTGAAATCCTTTTTCGCCGCGCCAGCAAAAACGGTGACGCTTGTTCGCTGTATAATTCGCGATCATTGAGTCAACATTACCCGCAGTCACACACGCGCACAAACGCGGACGGCCTAAACGCATAAAATCTTTTGTTGTCTTCCAATCCGGTTGCGCGATGATGCCCACCTTATAACCTTGCGCTTGCAACACGCGGCCGATCACAGCCGCGCCATACGCCGGATGATCGACATAAGGATCTCCGCTGAGGATCAAGATATCTACTTCGCTCCAGCCCTTACGGCGGACCTCAGCGGGAAACATAGGAAGAAAAGGAAATTCTGACATCATGGTCGAATCTTAACACGCTTGGAGTTTGCTGTCTATTACCAGAAAAAAAGAATGAGGTCCAACAAAAAACCATCTGCTCGCTCCCGCAATATGAAGGGTGAACAGATGGCTTTTATTCAAAACCTTTACGCTGACCGTTAAGCAAAGGCCTTAGCTAACTTTGAACATTCTTCTGCCATAGGTTTAGGTAAGCGATCGCCAAATTCATGGAAGAATTTTTCAATATCCCTGACTTCTTCTCGCCATTCATTCGGATCAACGGCAAAAAGTTTCTCCATCTTTTCCTGAGGGATATGCAGACCGGCCATATCAAGATCTTTTAATTCCGGCAGAAGCCCGATCGGTGTCTGACGCGCGCCAACACGGCCACTTGCTCGATCGATCATCCATTTTAAAACACGAATATTCTCGCCAAAACCAGGCCAAACAAATTCTCCCTGGTCATCCGTGCGAAACCAATTCACCGCGAAGATCTTTGGCGGATGCGTCAAGCGTTTTCCGATCTTCAGCCAGTGATCCAAATAATCTCCCATGTTATAACCGCAGAAAGGAAGCATGGCCATTGGATCACGTCGCAAAGCGCCCACCTGACCTGCTGCGGCAGCTGTCATCTCTGATCCTGTGCGTGCGCCTAAGAAAACACCGTTTTGCCAATCAAAGGCCTCAACAACAAGCGGTACGCGCTGGGTCCTGCGTCCACCCAAAATGATCGCTGAGATCGGAACACCTTGAGGATTGTCAACTTCCTTAGAGAGGGTTGGACAGTTATACAGCGAAACAGTAAATCGCGAGTTGGGATGCGCCGCCTTTGTGCCGGAATTCTGATCCCATGGCTTTCCTTGCCAATCGATCATTTTTTCTGGCCTCGGCCCATCCAATCCTTCCCACCAAGGTTCATTTGTCTCAACATTTAAAGCCGTGTTCGTGAATAAAGTCGGATAGAACTTATTCGCGTGTAACGTGCGCATCATATTGGGATTCGTTTTCATGGAAGTGCCAGGGGCGACACCAAAAAAGCCTGCCTCAGGATTGATGGCATACAGTCGTCCATCTTTTCCAACATTAAGCCAGGCAATATCATCACCGACAGTCCACACCTTATATCCGGGTAAGGTCGGCTGCAACATGGCCAAATTTGTTTTTCCGCAAGCAGACGGCAAAGCGACAGTCACGTAGCTAATGTTTCCCTGAGGATCCTCGATCCCCAAGATAACCATATGCTCGGCAAGCCATCCTTCGCGATAACCCTGACATGAAGCGATACGCAAAGAAAAACATTTCTTTCCTAAAAGAGCGTTGCCGCCATAGCCTGAGCCGATGCTCCAGACAAAATTTTCTTCTGGAAAATGCATTACAAAGCGTTTATTAACGTCGAAATCCCCTACGGAATGAAGCCCACGCACAAAGTTCTCGCTATTGCCGATCTTCTCGACCACCTTTTTGCTCATGCGCGTCATGATCCGCATACTAACGGCCACATAGGAAATATCCGTGATCTGAACGCAGGCCTTCGCATAGGGAGAGTCCGGATGGCCCATCATATAAGGAAGAACGTACATGGTCCTTCCCTTCATACAGCCATCGGAAAGCTTAGCCATAAGGGCTTTTGCTTCATCCGGCGCCATCCAATTATTATTATGGCCAGCAGTCACTTTTTCTTTATGACAAACAAAGGTCAAGTGTTCTGTGCGCGCCACATCGCTGGGGTGACTGCGGTGAAAATACGCATCCGGCCAAGCAGAAGGATTGAGTGCCTGAAAAACTGGTGTTCCTTCAATGTTTTCTTCCTGCATGCCGATCTGCATGAGCGTACGCGCTTCTTCTTCAGACCCATCACACCAATAGATCTTATCCGGCTTTGTTAGCTGTGCTTGTTGTTCAACCCATTTTTCTAACGGTGTCGGCATTCTTTTGCTCCTTTGCAACGAAAAGCTTTATCTTACCACTTGCGGATCCGCCATAAAACAGCGATCACGACCACGGATAAACTCCCAAGAACAACAATGAACCAGAACGGCCACATGCTTGCTTGCTGCGGCAGAGGCAAGGCGACATTCATGGAAAAAAGGCTCACGATAAAAGTCGGCATCATGATACAGATCGACAGGATCGTCAACGTTTTCATGCGGATATTGATATTGTTGCTTACCATGGAAGCCCAGGCATCCATCAGATTGGAAATGACCTGCAAATACGTATTCGCTTCTTCAAAACACTGTGCGGTCTCGATCGTAATATCCTCAATGAACTCACTGTCTTCCTGGGAAAGCCCAAGCTTGGGAGCGTTCGTTTTCATGCGCTCAACGACCTTGCTATTAGAACTGATGGCCTTTAAATAATAGACCAAACTTTTCTCAAGATTGAACATATTCACAAGGTCTTTATTGTTAAGAGCATGATTGATCTCTGCCTCCAGCTCGCTGGAGATCTTGTGGATGATGTTCAGATGGCTCTCAAAATGCTGTATCGAACGAAAGATCACTTTTAAAAAAACATCCAGCGTTGAGCGCAGCTTCTGAAAAGGCCTTCCGTCAAAAAGCACAGCCTCTTCGCTGAGGACAATGATCAGCTTATCTGCAAATAAAAAAAGACCGATAGAGGAAATTTTAAACAAAAAGTTATCTTCGGCCGTATAGCGCTTGGGGCTTTTAATAATGACGGCCGCATGGCTCGCCTCGAACTCCAAGCGGCTTAGCTCGTCAGGATCAAGGGCAGAATTCAGCGTGTGCTCATCGATCTGCAGCGTATTGACAAGAAAGGATTTCTCGTCCTTATCCGGATTAATATACACCTGAATAGGACTTTCATCGATGCCGTTTTCGACAAGTTTTCCGTCTATGATATGGTATTTTCGGATCATGGGCTTTATTTTTTTGATTGATTATAGCCTAATTTGCTTGTCTGTCAAGGCAAGAAAAAAGATCATTTTTGAAAGCAAGCAAGCGTGCGAACGCGAAAATCGAGAGGCCAATATCGGCAGACAACGTGATTATTTTCAGTGATCTTGATCTCAACTTCAGCGTCAAGCGCGACAAGGCCGTGCCAGATGCCTTTATGCAAGACCACAGGGCGATCAAGAAGAAAACACCTCACGCGCTTGAGGGATCGTGCGCGCGAAACAAAAAACAAAGCGCGGCCTTTAACAGGTTCGAACGTTTCATCTGAAAAAGGATGGCATTCCATTCGGCCGATCGTTTTGTCCCGCAAAACCAGATAAGCGACCCGCCAACCTACCCGAGCTTTTTCTGTATGAACGATCCGCCAAAGATTACGCTTTGTTCCCTTTGAACTCTGTCCGGGATAATGAATGATCTTGCCGTAGGATTTAAAACTTTGAGGAGTGATCGTGCGATATAGCGGCATAGTGGAAATCGTAGAATAAACTAAAGCGAACCCGCCTCATCCTGAATCATAACGATGACAGGCTTCAGACCCTTAATATCGCGGGATAAGGATCCACGGACAGAAAAGACTGTTCGCTCTCCTTCTTGCGAGATGGTTTCTAAAAAACCCTGTTTATCAAAATCAATACCGCCAACGACATCACGATTGGCGATTGTTTCTATAGGCGCGGAAACGCTTTGGGTGCCATGGGTACCAGCTCCAACAGGGCTTGCTCCAGAATTCTTTTTTTCCTGAGCAATAATACCCTGAACATTTTCAAATTCCTCCCCAAAAAAAGGCCCCACGTCAGGAATATCTGATCGATCTGTTGCTACCCACTGGATCACGACATCAAATTGCTCATTAGGCGATATGACTTGTGTCTGCGGGTCCCCTGTCTTTGGCGGAGCAGAGAAAAAACCCTCCAAGGATCTATCAAGAAACAAATTAGAACGTAAATGACTTTCCGCCTCTATCAATTCTTGGCGTATGTCAGCATCCTCTTGTTGGGTCAAAATAGCATCTTTTTGCCCAAAACGCAGAATGGCCACGGGTTCAATAGATCGCAAAAAACTACGCTTTTGCGTTTCAGATGTTTTTAATCGGAAAACAACAAAAGGCCCCTTACGCCTTAAAACAAAACGAGCAAACTCTTCTTTAGGAATGCCATTTTTTAAGCGAGGAAAAAATACTGCCTCACCTCTTGTCAAATCCACCATGCCATCAAAATCTCCAGATAATTGCCTTGCCAAAGCATAAGTGCAAACACGCGGCATAACCTGCCGCTGAACCATTTCCTGATGCTCGCCAGTCAACAGCATTACTAACGCCGAATTAATCATTCCAACTGCGTCATGGACCAAGTCAGAAAAATTACTTAGCTCTTGCGAACCCTCTATTCTTTTCTCTGGGTTTGAGAGAATAGCAGCCCGATCCATAATCACGCGAACATCATTGGCGAAAGATGATGCCAAAAAAGAACTAAGAAAATCGTCTGCTACATGCGCTATCGTTAGCATGTCTGTTTCGTTAGGATTCTGAATGCCGGATAGCAAATCAAGGATCTTCTGAATCAAGGCCGTCTCCACCTCTCTTCTTTGTAATTGATCAGCAGTAGCCAAGGCGGCAAAGTGCGTCACTGTCCTTCTGATTTTATTTTGATGGTCGATATTTTCTGGATCATAAGGAAGTAGATCCCGAATTTCGCTTGCCATGCGCGCTACCGCTTCAGGATTATTAATGAAATATTCTGTTACAAGCTCTACAGGCATCTCTCGATAGACAATATCTTTATTATTTTTTGCAAACTCCAGCATTGATGCTCTATCAAACATCACACGATTGTTAATACGGATCAAATTGCTTTTCTGGGTCAAGGAAATATGGCTTCTTAAAGCTTGTGTAGCTCTATGGATCTTCGCAAAAGTGGTTACCTGATCCTGCGCCCCTCGCCAATTAAGCTGTGTCCCTAAAACAACTTTTGTCGCAGGATCGATCTGTAACTCAAAACCAAAGATATTTTCATATGGCGTCTTTGCATCAGGGAAATATTCCGCGATGATCGCCTGATGCCGCACTGTCGTTGGAAAAAAGAAGATCTTTCCTGTTGTCAGATCAACGATAGCTTTTATGCCTACAAGGCGGGATCCTGGAATAATATCAGCGATCTGAAGCAAGGTATCAGGGTTCAGATCGCTAACGATCAAGCCGCTGCTGATCGTTTGCTCTGGATCATTAAGTTCAACCCGAACGTTTAGCCCGCTAGGCAGTTGGCCGGATGGCCGCCTCTCAAGGATAGATGAAGGGCCTGTCAATTTAGCAAACTCTGTGATCCCTCCAGAAAAATATTTACGCGCGATCTTTTTGTTCGTTACCGGGTCGTGATCAACTTGAACAAACGCATTGGCACCCTTAAGAAACGTCTGTAAATACTGCGCGTATACCTTCTCAGCTGCTTTTCTGTCTTCAATATCAATACCGCTGATCTTTTGTTGGTCGCTGTAAACATGATTCAAGACAGAATTCTTTTGCGCCGTCTTATACCACGCTGCAAGGATGATCGCGCTGTAAATCTGGCGCAAAGGCGCGAAATGCTTGCCTTCGTTGACCTCTTTCTCCAAAAGCGGAAGCAAGATCTCACGAACGATCTGGGAAGAAAGAGAATTGGCCGTTAGTATCTGGTCGTTAGTATTTAGTGGTTGGCTCTTGTTTTGACTTTGTTGCATTGCAACATAATCTTCTTCCAGCATGACCCTTAGCTTCGCCTCGGCAACAGACGCTCCATGGGCATTTTCCAGGACAACCGCTTTTTCCGGAATGATCCATATCTTATTAAGCGTATCGACCGGGATCTGCGTTGTCCCAAACGCCTCATAAGCCTTTTTGTAAACCGTATCCCAGAATTTTCTTCCATACTCACCCTGAGGGTGCACCAAAGAAGCAGTCAACTGCTTAAGAACATAATCTTGAGAAAGAAGATCTCTGCCCATATCTGTCAAGCCTAAATCGTGAGGAATGATCCGATCAGGTTCATAAGGCGATAAATTCACCCAGACATCTTTTTCTGGGATCGTGAGGGCTGCCATAAAATATCTAACAAGTTTATCGGCTTCAGGTTTTAAGGCATCTCCTCGCAGGCCAGAATCCCCACGGTCAAGGACAAATGTCAACTGAAAAGGTTCTTGGGGATCAACGCGAATACCACTTAAAAGGATCGGAGAAAAGGATTGCGTGAGGCTCAAAGGCCCCGAAGATGGATGCGCGGGTGCCTGTACTTGAGCAAAAACAAGACTGCTACCCAAAGGAAAATGGGTTGTTACTATAAATATAAATATTAATAGAGAAACTATCTTTTTATTTAAAATCAATTTTCTCATATCACGTTATCCTGCTTAAAAAACTACAACTGGATGATGCAGCAAGAAAGGATTTAAGGTAAGTATGCCATACGAAAAGAAGAAAAACAAGCCAGCGAACCAAATATTTTAGTAGGTTCGTAGCCGTCTGAATATAGGCTGATCAATTACTTCCAAACTGCTTTCTTAACTTTTTCCTCTATCTTTTCAACAGGAAAAATATCTTCAGCGATCTCTTGCGGCTCGAACCACAGCTTGATTTCTCTTTCTGCTTCTTTTTCGTCAGAAGAACAATGCAAAACATTTTCGAACAAACCCTTGGTTGTCAGCCTTCCGTATTGCCCTCGGATACTGGTCGCTTCTGCTTCTTCAGGGTTGGTCGTTCCGGCGAGCTTACGGACTTTCGCAATAGCATCCTCGCCTCGATACACCATGGCTAAGACCCTGCGATATTCTTCACCATGAAGCTCTCCGCAGATATACTTCACGACTTCTTGGAAGAAAGGTTTATCTTTAAGATGAATATAATGTTTCTCCGCGAGCTCTGGAGAAACATGGACGACCTTGGCGGCCACGATACGCAATTTTGTTTCAGATAAGCGTGTTAAAATATTACCCGTTAACGATTTCTTAAGCCCATCGGGCTTAACGATCACAAGTGTCTGCTGGATCATAAATTCTCTCCTCTTTTTTAGAAAGCGACAATCAAATATTCAAAATATTGTAATTGTGAAAAGCTGTTTTCACAAGGGAAAATATTCACAGGTTCTTTTTTCCTGTTGGGCCTACTTTTTTCCTTCACCGACCAAAATCTTCGCCTCGATCACGAACTGATCGATCACATTGCGGTTGCTGTCGATGGCTGTAACGTTGATGCCGGCACTTTCTTTCGATAATAAACAAAAATGATATTCCTTTAAGAATTTCTTGGAATAAGGGCTATGGCGCGCTCGATCACGCAAGGCCGATCCGCCACCGCCGGTCACAATAAAAATGATCCCTTCATATTCTAAACGCTCATAATGATGATCATGGCCTGAGAACACCGCGCAAACGCCATACGTCTGCAGCAACGGCATCAAGATATCGCGCAGACCTTTTGAATCCTCCTTATGATATCCACTGCTCAACAGCGGATGATGGAAGATAACAATGCGATAGGCTATATCGTCGCCGATGCTCTTAAGATCTTCCAGAAGCCAAAGATATTGCGCTGAACCAGGACGCAGATCGGAGTTGCTGTCCAAAACAATAAAATGGATCCCTTCTTCCTGAGCAGAATACCAGCGGGCGCCGTATAAATACGGGAAATTCTTAAAATAAAGGGGCGAATCCATTTCATGATTACCTAAGGCGGGATAATAGTTGACCGTTGACAGCAAGGGCGCTTCTATGCGATTAAAATCTTCCCACTGCTGCGGATCAAGCCCATCATTGACAAGGTCCCCGACCCTAAAAACTGCCGTCGGACGATACTCCAGGATAATCTTGACCAGGCGATCGTGCACATATTCATAGGACTGACTATCCCCTAATATAGCGATATTACCGGCAAACGCCTGAAGATCGAAGTTTGCCAACAGAAAGAAGCCAGCTGCGAAAATAAATCTCTTTAAATGATGAAAGCGTATTTGCTTCATGCTTAAGATGAAAGGTTAGCGGTCTCTACGCCCACGGAAAAAAGATTTTTTGCGAGGATTAAACTCCTTCTTCCCGCCGCCAAAACTTTTCTTAAAAGGACGCTCTTGGCCTGACGCGCCATCAAAGCCGCGGTCACGATCTTCTCTGGGCCTGCCAAAATCCTGACGCTCTTCACTGTCACGCTTTCCAAAATGACGCCCCGGACGAAAACTCCTATCTCGAGGATCGCGTTCTTGATCCCCCCTGCCGCGGTAATGACCTTGCGAGCGGGAACGGTCAAAAGAACGAAAAGGTTTTTCAAAACGTTTTTCCCTGTATGGCCTATCTTCAGAAGGCCTCTGCTGAAGCTGACCGATCAAAGCGTCGATCTTTTTTTCAAGATAGATCAGCTGTTGTTGCATGTTTTTGATCAGAACAATAACATCTGTCTGTGTTTCTGTGGTGTTCGTATCGGCGATAGCCTTTAGTTCTTCACTCATGATCTTTTCCTTTCCCAAACCACAGCATGATCCTCGATTACCCTCATGGTAACGCGTCGATGCTGGCACTGCCAGTATAAGCTATCCCTTGCAAGCGTCAAGGGTTAAATATCCTACGGTCTTATTGATAAAAACCCTCCAGTCGCTTTTGGGTCTTTTCATCAGCCAAGTATTCATCAAAGGTCGTGGCCACAAGGTCAACATATCCGTTAGGCGTGATCTCAACGATACGGTTAGCCACAGTCTGGACCAAGGTATGGTCATGTGAAGAGAAAAGGATCGTGCCGCGAAACTTCTCTAATCCACGGTTTAACGCTGTAAGGGCCTCTAGATCCAAATGATTTGTCGGCTCATCCAAGATCAGAACGTTCGCCCTCATCAGCATCATGCGCGCCAACATGCATCGCACCTTTTCTCCTCCAGAGAGCACCCTGACGGGCTTAAACGTTTCTTCACCAGAAAAAAGCATACGGCCTAAGAATCCGCGCACAAAATTTTCATCAGTATTATCCGAGAACTGTCTAAGCCAATCGATCATATTAAGGTCATTATCAAAATATTTCAGATGATCCTTGGGATAATACGCCCGTAGCGTTGAAAAGCCCCATTTAAAATTTCCGTGATCGGCCGTCAACTCGCTCATCAAGACTTGAAAAAGCGTTGTTTTTACAAGGTCATGAGGCCCCACAAAAGCCACCTTATCCCCTTTTTCGATCGTGATGTTAAGGTCCTTGAACATCACCTGGCCATCTACAGCCTTTGATAGGCCGTTGATATGCAGAAGGTCATTACCAGCTTCACGCTCTTGCTCAAATCCAATATAGGGATACTTACGGGACGATGGACGGATCTCCTCGATCGTGAGCTTCTCGAGGATCTTTTTGCGGCTAGTGGCCTGCTTGGATTTAGAAGCATTCGCGCTGAAACGCGCGATAAAATCCTGTAATTCTTTGCGCTTTTCTTCGATCTTCTTGTTGGCTTCACTGCGCTGGCGTAACGCCAACTGGCTTGACTCCTGCCAGAATGTATAGTTGCCGGGGTAAAGCTGGATCTTGCCAAAATCAATATCCGCGATATGCGTGCATACCTTATCCAAAAAATGCCGGTCGTGCGAAACAACGATCGCGGTATTCTCAAAGTCACACAAAAATTCTTCCAACCACATGCATGTTGCGATATCGAGATGGTTTGTCGGCTCATCCAAAAGCAAGATATCCGGATTGCCAAATAATGCCTGCGCTAAAAGAACGCGGACCTTGTGTCCGGCCTTAAGCTGTTTCATCGGCAACGGGCACAGATCCTCGCCAATGCCAAGCCGGCTTAATAGCTGTGCAGCCTCTGATTCTGCGTTCCAGCCGTTAAGTTCGGAAAATTCATGGTCCAGATCCGCGATACGCATACCATCAGCATCTGAAAAGTCAGGCTTAGCGTATAACGCTTCTTTTTCCATCATGATCTCATATAAACGCTTGTGCCCCATGATCACGGTCATTAACGCCGTATGCTCATCAAAAGCAAATTGATCTTGTTTTAAGATCGAGATCCTTTTGCCCTTAGCGACAGCGACTTCCCCAGTCGTTGTTTCGATCTCGCCAGAAAGCACCTTTAAGAACGTCGATTTTCCAGAACCATTAGCGCCGATCAGGCCGTAACAATTCCCTGGTGAAAAAACAATGTTCACACCGGAAAAAAGTTTTCGCTGGCCGTATTGCAATGAAACATTATTGACAGAAATCATAGGATCATGCTTTTTGCTCAGATCATCAGACGTCAGAAAATAGACGACAAGATCTTTTCTTTTGTTAATTTTTAAATCAAGGAAAAAGTGAAGGAGATTCTATCACATCAAGGCCTAAAAAGCCATGACTACCTTTTGGGCAGGGGCCTGATCGAGCTATTTTGCAGCAGCCTTACGAGCGCGCTGTTCTTGTGAAGAAAAGCTTGAATGAACATGACAATAAGCTTCATGGTTATAAACGCTCAAAATGTGTTTGCATCGAGGGTGCTGACACTTTCGCCCTTTATGGGATGTGCTGACCTTTTTCATCGCGCTCCTTCTGCGTGATCCGAAAAGAAGATAGAAACTCTTAACGTAAAAACAGTTTTTTTAATCATTTCGGATAAATGTCCGCCTCAAAGAATCCTTGAGCCTTCCTCTGCGCCGCTCTCTTAAGATCACGCTCCAAATAACGCGCGGAGAAGCCAACAAAATAAGCAGGATCTCTTGAAAAGTAAAAAATTTAGTGATGAAAATATTCTTCCATAAAATCCTTATATACCGGCCAGGAGTATAGAACGAGAATTTTATCTTCCTCCCGATCTTCTTTAACGCCGCGTGGCTATACATATCCGAATAAAGCTCCCCTCTGTCTGTCACGTGATAACCTTGAGTTTTTTCAGCAAGCTCTTTGAGGGGAGAGAACTTTTCGATCCTTAATTTATTGCAGGCGATCACGTCAACGCCGATCTCCTTAGCGAATTGCGCGATATACAGCATCTCTTCCTCTTTTTCCCCGATATTACCGTAGATAAAGTATCCGTTATAAAAAATAGGGTATTTTGTGAGAACAGCAAAAGATTTTCTGATCGTTTCCTGATTAAAGCCCTTGTCAAGCTGTGTCAGGATCCAATCATGCGGAGATTCGATCCCGATCAAAAGCGCCTTAAATCCTGCCTGAACTGCTTTTTCTAAAAGCCGTGGGTGTTTTGCGATATCCAGACGCGTCTGCGCTACAAAACGTTTTTTGATCTTGCGCTTGATGATCAGGTCGCAAATATCTTCAGCCCTTTGCGGGATAGCAAAAAAATTGTCATCACTGAGAAGAATGACCTGGGCCTCCAGCATCTGGATCTCATCGACCACGGACTTCGCGCTTCGCGCCTCATAATTTCTTTTCTGTCCTAGAGGATTTAGGCTAAATGTACAAAACTTACAATTGAAAGGACAGCCTCGCGAACTTAACACCGCGTCAAAAGTAAGATTAGCAACCTTGATCCCGTTGATCGAGAATGCATAGGTTCCCGTCCTTAACGAGCGGTCTGGACAGGCAATGCTCTCTACGGGAGAAAAAGGGCGATTGGCATTATGAACAACCTGGTCTCCCTGACGGTAAGAGATCCCCAAGATCTCTTTCATCGGTTTGAACCGTAAAATATCCTTGATCGTTTCTTCGCCTTCACCGCGCACGATCATGCTGATATGAGGACATCGACTAAAAAGTTCCTCGACTTTTTCCGTGGCCTTATATCCGCCAACGATCACGGGGATCCGCTTAGGGATACGGTTCAGCAAGCGGCAGATCTCTTCAAGTTGCCTATCCCAGCCCACGCTTACGCAGACAACATCAACGTGCTGGTCAATAAACCCTAAAAGTTTTTCCGGATCTGTAAATTCTCCCCCCAGGCGCAAGTCAAGAAGAGTGGTCTTATCCACTAAACCCTTAGCGCTCGCTGCTACGTACTCCAAACCTGTCGGAGGAAAAAGCATCATGGTGCTGGTGGCGTTCTCCTCGATATATGGATTAAGGAATAAGGCGTGATGATATCTCATGTTGAATCTTTCTTGCTAAGGATTAAATTTGTATGGCCTTCTGAATAATGGGCTCAGGAGCCGATGAAATCTTATTTTCTCGTCACTTGGCAAGAGAAAGATAGACAAGATGAGAAGAAATGATAGTTTTGCAGCGGAACTACTTTCCTTTCACAGCGGTATTATATGGGCAACGGTAATTTATAGCAATAAAAAGTTCAAGCGCTGAAAATTATTGACCACTTTGTCTTCCTTCTTAGAATGATATATACTTATATTGGAGGTTGTGGACGAACGGGCAAACCCGCCGTAAGGCGGGGACGCAAAACTATAGGGTCCTAACAGGAGGATAGCCAGTTGCCGAATCAACACAAATCCGTTAATCTTTTTTGTACGCGATCAAAAACCTATCCGTTTGGCAGGATAGGTTTTTTATTTATTCACAAAGCAACGGTCAAAAGGTCCGTCATGCGAAGGAAAAGCCATGAAAGACATTATTCTCATCGTTGATGACGCGCGCGAAGACCTGGATCTTTTTCAGGCTATGCTCGAGGAACATGGATACAAGGTAACACGTGCCTGCGATGGCCTGGAAGGCCTGCGGAAGATCAAAGAGAACGCCCCTATGGTCGTGATCTCGGATGTCATGATGCCGCACATGAATGGCTACGCTTTTTTAAAAGAGATCAGGCATGACCAGTCCATGGCCAAGATCCCCGTCTTGATCGTCACAGCCAGGCCAAAAATGGCTGACGCGCTGATGGAAATAGGCGCGGATAGCTTTATCGCAAAGCCTATTAATGGCAGCCAATTCCTGACCGAGGTGGATAAGCTGGTCAATCGCGTTAAGCGCGCGCGACTGGATGATAAAAAAAGCATTATCTTTGGCAAAAGCGGTCCTACGCTACAAGACATGCACCAAAAACTTGTAGATCTTGGCTGTGCCGTCACAGATATTACAGACGAACAAAAGATCATTGCCGCGGTCGAAGAGACCGACCCAGATCTTTTTTTCTTGGACCTGGACGTTGATACAAAGGTCCCGATCGACCTTCTTGTGTACATCCTGAGTCATTGGACCATCCCCAAAAAAACCATTCATGTCCAGCCGCATCCAGCGCCTGACACGTCAGGCAAGATGCGTATCATTCTTTATGAAGAAGAAAAAAATTTAGAAAAGATATGGATCAGTGAAGCGGGGTCCATCTATGACAAGGCGGATGGTAATAAAATGTTCGTCCAAAAATGCTGCAAGAATGGTGCTTTAGGATACATTGGCGCTTACTCCCCGCAAGATTTTACCTCACAAATACAACAATTTCTTTACACATAAAGAAAGCCGTGATCATCGCTGATGATCACGGCTCGCGATATCTCACTTTCTCGACGGAGTGAGAAAAGTCTGGGGTCGCTGGCTGGACCAGGTTAAAACCTGTTTGATATCTAATCAACTATTAATTAATCAATCCTCTAATCGTCCTCTTCGATTTTCTTAATAACTTTAGCAAAATTTCCTCCCACCACAACACAAGGCGGCACATCCTTGGTTACAACGGCTCCCGCAGCAATAATACTTTTTTTACCAATCGTAACGTGAGCGGCATGCTGAATACCCTTCTTCGCTGCAAAGCGTGCAACAGCCCGATGTTCGCCATTTATACCAAAAAGGGTAACCGCAAATACCACTATTACCTTTGTGTCAACGCGCAAAAGCGCGGTTACCAATCTTGCCCAACCCGCTTATTGAACGCTGAAAATACGGAAAACGAAGTCGTCGAGTGCATCAGAAAGATTACCAGCGATGAAGGCGCCATGAAAAACATTCTTACTGCGATCAATCAGTCTGCGGCATCGGAAAGCATGATCACAATGTCAAAGCTTAAAGAGGTTTTCTTGATCAACTCGCCTTTATGGAAAGAATTATTCCCGCAGGAGAAACGCCGGTTCTTCAAAATCCTGCTTAAACAAATTGACTACGATGCCTTAAAGGGAAAGATGGCCGTTACGTTAAACGAATCAGGCCTGAAACTTTTATGTATGGTCGCGCATTTTGATCTAAAAAGGGGTAAGGATGAATCAACCGCTTCAATTTGAATTCGATGTGCCGATCGCATGCCTTAAGCACGTACATGTGAAGAAAAACTGTGAGGAAATTCAAGGTGAGCCTCGCCTCCGGCAAAGCCTTATACTCGCCTATCAGATTGAACAGATCATCGCAAGCGGGCAAGTCAAGGATTTCACCCAAGCTGCCAAGTGGCTCAACATGACCAAGGCCCGCTTAAGCCAAATCATGGGGCTTATCAACCTTGCCCCCGTCATTCAGGAAGAAATCCTTCTTGCCGATTCCCCTAAGATCCTCAAGGTCTCTGTCCAGCAGATCCTGCCTGTTGCTGCCGAGCTAGATTGGGAAAA
>CAZAOD010000014.1:33455-33819 GCA_964486675.1 uncultured Planctomycetales bacterium
TGGGAAAAGCAAACCGCCCTCTGGAACGCACTCTGATCAGGCTCTCATTTAACTGCCTGGATATTCTGACCTAAATCGGCTGATTTCATTTAACTGCCATTTTAGCCGACTTAATGTTCAAGAATTACCGGCATATTATCGCGAAATAGCAGTTAAATGGACGAGCCTTAAAATATGCAAAATTCCAGATAACGAGATACATTTTAAGCTGATTTTAAAGGTGCGTGGAGGGATGAGAAAAACTTCGCGGATGATGATCGCAAGAAGCGCGTGAAAGCTAAAGAATTATCGCGCAACCCTTTGACACGTGCGGACATAAAGCGGGCCGTGACTATTCACTATAATCACGGCCCGCGATATCTCA
>CAZAOD010000015.1:0-996 GCA_964486675.1 uncultured Planctomycetales bacterium
TTCTTTGGATACATTTGTTCATCCGGATTTTGATTATCCCGCTCGATTTGCAGCAGGATTCATCCAAGACATCTTTAAGAAAAAACTTGCACGAGGAACATTTCTTAATGTTAATATTCCGCACGCCAAGGAAGAGAAGATCCGAGGTATCCGGTTTGTCAGTCAGAGTGTTGTGCCTTTTAGAACGCGATTCATTCGCGATCGAAAAACTTCAGCCAAGCATTTTTGGCTGTCTTGTGAGGACCGGTCATTAGAAAAAAGCCTTGATGTTGACACCTCCGCGCTAGCAAAACGTTTTATCACGGTCACCCCCATCCAAAATGACCTTACGGACCACAAAACCCTGAAGGCCTTAAAGAAAAACGCTTGTGAGTAAATTGATTTTTAGTTTGATTCTTATTTAAAAGCCATTAAAATACTAATAGTATTATTCTGGAGAAGATATGCTTCAGGAAAGAATCCTAGACGCGAAAATCTTAATTATTGATAACAAAAAGCTTCATATCGGCTTGCTTGAGGATATTTTACGTAAATCAGGCTATTCGAACGTGAAAAGTACTGTTAATGCTCAGGACGCGATTGAGCTTTACCGTGAGTATCAACCCGACCTTGTCATTCTTGATCTGGATATGCCCAAGATCGATGGCTTTACGCTTATCGCGCAATTAAAAGAGATCTCTAAAGACGAGCGCTTATCGCTTTTAGCTGTTGCTCCAGGCCGCGGTCAAGAGTTGCAGGCGCTTGAAGCCGGAGCCACAGATTTTTTGACAAAGCCGTATGAGGGGATCGAAGTTTTGGTCAGGATCCACAACATTATTGAAGCTCGTTTGTTGCACAAGCAGGTCCGTGATCAAAATAAGCTCCTGGAGGAGAAAGTTAGCGAGCGTACTGAAGAGCTTAGCCGTACTCGCCTTGATATTATTCAGCGTCTTGCCCGAGCGGCTGAATATCGTGATGAGGACACCGGCGCGCATATCGTGCGCATGAGCCGGCTGT
>CAZAOD010000015.1:1006-29792 GCA_964486675.1 uncultured Planctomycetales bacterium
CAAGCTTGGTATTCCTGACAGTATTTTGTTAAAGCCCGCAAAGTTGACGCCGGAAGAATGGACGATCATGAAAACGCATACCACGATCGGCACAAAACTTTTAGCCGGCAGTGATTCGGAATTGATGAAGATGGCTGAAACGATCGCTTTGTCCCATCATGAAAAATGGGACGGCAGCGGATATCCTCAAGGATTGAAAGGTGAGCAGATCCCTTTGGTTGGACGCATTGTTTCGATCTGCGATGTTTTTGACGCCTTATTATCGCGACGTCCTTATAAAAAAGCCTGGACATTGCAAGAAGCCGTAACAGAGATCCAACGCTGCAGCGGTACGCATTTTGACCCGAAGGTCGTTGAAGCATTTTTGCAGGTGGTCAGCGCAGAGCGCTCTGAGATCGAGCAGCAGTATGCGTTTGAAGATAAGAGATCGTAGGCGGTATGACTAAAGAAAATCAACATGACATATTCACTCCGCGTGTTCCTGAGCTGAACCTTGAAGAGCAAGGGGAGATGCTTTCAGAGTTCACGACGGAGGTTCTCGATCTCCTAATGGAGGCAAAGAACGCGGTTTTGGCTTTGGAGGCGATCCCTCATGATCAAGAATCGCTTCATAAAGCCTTTAAAGTTTTCTATACGATCAAGGGCTTGGCAACGTTTTTGAACCTATCTGACATTTATCAGCTCGCAAAAAACGCCGAAGGCTTGTTTGATGCGCTGCGTAAAAATCTTTTGCCTTTTGATGAAGTTGCCGCAGACGCGGCTTTAGAGGCAATTGACAATTTACGTTCATTGCTCGATCTGCTTAATGAGCAGATCGCGAATCATGGCAAACTGACGCGTGAATATTTGGATGTTTCCGCTGTTGTTCTTAAGATCCAGGCGCTTAATGAAAGTGCTATTCCAGGGAGGATCCGCAAGGTCATTGATGATAAAAGATCAGGTAAGATCCCTTTAGTGAGCCTTCCGGTTTCTTCCGAAAGTGATAGTCGGGTCAAGATATTGAAGCGTCAGCAGGAATTGATCCGGGAGAGGGAATTAGCGATTCGCTTGAGTCAGCAAGCGCAGAAAATGGCTGCTGAAAAAAGTGATATGTTGGCCAGCATGTCGCATGAGATGCGGACTTTGATCAACGCGATCATGGGTTTTTCCGACCTTCTTGTCAAAAGCGATCTCGAGGAAAAGCAAAAGATATTTTTGCGGTCGATCAGCTCCAGCGCGGAATTGCTATTGGATATCATCAATAATATTCTGGATCTGGCCAAGATCGAGCGAGGAAAACTTAAACTCGAGGCGATCAGCTTTAATCTGCGAGATCTTGTGGAGAGCGTTTTTCAGATCATCCGCGCGAGATTAGAGCAAAAACAAGTTTTGTTGTTCTTTGATATTGATCCTGAAGTGACCTTAGGCCTTAAAGGGGATCCGACGCGTTTTCGTCAGATCTTGATCAATCTTTTAGGGAACGCGGTGAAGTTTACGGAAAAAGGGGAAGTGGGATTGACGGTTAGCCTTGACCCGCATGTTGATAATACGGCGGCCATGGACCGCAGTCGCGCCTATCTTCGTTTTAAGGTTTCGGATACAGGGATCGGTATTTCAGAAACGAAATTAAAATATATTTTTGAACCCTTTATGCAGGGAGATAAGACCATCGCGCGTGAATACGGCGGAACAGGTCTGGGTTTGGCGATCTCAAAAAGTTATATTGAGACGATGGGCGGGAAAATATGGGTTGAGTCTTCTGTCGGAGAGGGAAGTGATTTTATTTTTCAAGTATCTTTTCCTGTGGATGAAGCGTTTGGCTACGAGACAGTTCAGGATATGACAAAAGTTTTCGATCTGACCGCAGGCAAGAGTGTGGCGATCATCGATAAAGACAAACGGCAAGCGCTGAAATCCTTGTGCCAAGCCTATCATATGCAAACGATCGATCTTCCACAGACCTGTGATGAATCATTCAGTGTCCTGGCCGGGCACACGCAGCAGGGTAAAGCGGTTGACATTATTTTTATTGATACGATCGGCTTTAAGGATGATGCTTATCTTTTGGCGAATAAATTGCAGCAGGATGAAAGATTCATGCAGACAAAGATCATCGCCGTGACTTCAGATATCAAGATCGGTGTTTCCAGTGAAGCGTATAAGGCATGTTTTGACGATTATCTTCTGCGGCCGGTCATTCGTAGTGAATTTTTTAATTTGATCCAAAAAACTTTCGGCCGCGCCAGCTTATCGCAGGACGCAGCAATAATCTCTTCTTCCGAGGCCGCAAGTTGCGCGGGGATCGAAGTTTTGATCGTTGATGACAGCGCGACCAATATCGAGTTGATCAAGGCGTATTTTGAATCGATCGAATGCGTAGGTGATTTTGCAGCGAATGGGCAAGAAGCCATTGAAAAGATCAAGCAAAAACGGTATGATATATGCTTCATGGACCTGCAAATGCCGGTCATGAATGGTTTTGCGGCGACACAGATCATCCGTTCACAGATCAGTCAAGACTTGCCTATCATCGCCTTAACCGCTGCGGATGCTCCAGAAGATAAGGAAAAGTGCCAAGAGATAGGATTTACGGATTTTCTATCAAAACCATTTAACATGAACGAATTCAAGGATAAGATCGTACACTATGGCCGACACAAATACTAAAAAAATATTAGTTATTGATGACTCAACCCTTGAACGGGAATTGCTGATCGAGATCCTAAAAGGTTCCGGGATCAAAAACGAGTTCCTGCAGGCCCGCAGCGGCGAGCAGGCGATCGAGATCCTGGGCCGTAATTATAAGGATGTTTGTATTATCTTGCTGGATTGGCAGATGCCGGAGATGTCAGGATTGGAATTTATGGAAGGGGTTGTCAAGGTTCCTGCTGTTGCTAAGATACCGATCGTCATGGTCACCGCGTCCGGATCTGATGACAATAAACGGCAAGCTAAGCAAGTCAACCCTGCCTTGGCTGGTTACGTTGTTAAGCCATATGAGCCGGAAGTGCTTGTGGATGCGATCAAGTCTTACCTTAAATAGCTGAAAGGACAAGATGTTTTTCGCTGGGAGCGTTAATAAAGATCTGGATCAGTTCGGGCAGATGCTCAACCGTAGTGTTGAGAGGATGTTTTTGGAGCGTAATGAAATACGTTTTTCCAAGGATCCTGAGACGGAAAAGCGGCTGATCATTGAATATGGCGGTTTGATGCGCGCGGACGGCTTGGAAAAGTATAATGAGCCATCTTTTATTTCTTATATTAATTATTTTCTGAACGCCAAGGACATGGAAAAGAATAAGGCGATCGGCGCGATCGTTGTTTATATCGAGCAAACGTATGTAGCGACACTATTGAAACTGTTGAAATATCCCTTGGCGGATGATGAAGACTTGGATGCCTTAGCAGATTGCTGCGGAACACTTTGTAATATCATCGCGGGCGCTTTTAAAACCGAGATCTCCAAGGCTGGCTATATCGAGCTTGAGATGTCACATTTTACAAGTTATCGCAATCGGGCTGTTGTTGGAGTGCCGTTCTGCTTTAATGAGCGGGAGAAGATCGAGTCGACTTTTTTTATCCAGAATCAAAAGCGCTTGATCATCGAGACGACCATGGGGATCGTACCTAAAAGATAGAAAGAGAGCCATTGTCAATGACAGATACAGGATCTTTTGTTTATGATTTAAACGCGGTAAGCCAGGAATTGCATGTGCGCCCTGAGATTCTTTCGAAGCTGTTAAAGAGTTTTTCAGGGACCTTGGCGCAGAAGATCGCTCAGCTGGAAGAAGCTCTGCCCAAAAATGATATTGTGTTAGTGCGCGCGATCATGCACGAAGTTAAGGGAACATCAGGAAATCTACGCTTAAACGCCGTGTATCATTCGGCGGACGCGATGCATGTCGCGGTCAAAGCCAGCGATCCGATGGAGAAAGTTGGGCCATTGTTCGACGCCTTTCGAGCGGAATCAAATAAATTTATTGACCACTTTAAGAATGTTTAAAAGGAGATGCTATGTGGAAGATCTTGATCGTTGATGATAATTATGAGAACCGTGAATTGATCGCTGAGATCTTGCGGGAGGTGGCACGCTGTGACGCGGTCGCGAACGCGAAAGACGCGATCGATAAATACAATACGTCTTTGAAAGAAAAGCCGTATGATTTGATCCTTCTTGATATCGAGATGCCAGAGATCAACGGATTGGAGTTGTTGCGCAAGATCCGCCAAAGCGAAGAAGCGGCAGATATTCCATTAGGCGAAGGGGTCGCGATCATTATGGTCACGGCGCATAAAAAGCCTTTTCTTGATGCCTTTTATCAAGGATGCAATGATTATATTATCAAGCCTATTGACCCTCAGAAATTACTTCAAAAGATCGAAAAGAAGCTTGGCAAGCCTACAAAATAAAATACCACTCGAAGTTAGGCCGATGGAATACCGGCTATTAACCGAAATAAGGAGTTATGATGGGTGATAACGCAAAGATCATTTTAAATGGAAACGAATATGAATTTCCTATTCTGACCGGCACTGAGCAGGAAAAAGCGATTGACATTCGCACCCTGCGCCTAAAGACAGGGTACATTGCTTTTGACCCTGGCTACGCGAACGTGGGGTCCTGTCAAAGCGCGATCACTTTTATTGACGGTGATAAAGGTATCCTGCGTTATCGAGGTATTCCTATTGAGCAATTAGCTGAATACGCCTCTTTTGTGGAGGTCGCGTATTTGTTGATCTATGGTGAGCTGCCAAGCATGAAAGAGCTGAGCCAATGGTCCTCTGAATTCACAGAGCATTCCATGATCCATGAAGATATGAAGAATTTCTTTGATGGCTATCCTGCGGGAGGTCATCCAATGGGTATCCTGTCAGCGATGGTTTGCTCTCTTTCCGCTTATTATCCTGAGCTTGAACGCGTTGAACTGACAGGTATGGATTTTCGAAGGATCGCGGTAGAGCTTATTTCGAAAGTGCGCACGATCGCTGCGTTTTCCTACAAGAAAAAGATAGGAGAGCCTTTTGTTTATCCACGTTCGGACCTGAAGTTCATCCCTAATTTTCTTAATATGATGTTCTCATCGCCAAACCGTATTTATGAAGTACAAGACTGTGTCGCTAACGCCTTGCGTACGCTGTTTGTTCTGCACGCGGATCATGAGCAAAATTGCGGCACTTCAAGTGTGCGTATGGTGGGCAGCAGCTTGGCTAACCTTTACGCGTCAGTTTCAGCTGGGATCTGTGCTTTGTGGGGTCCATTGCATGGGGGAGCGAATCAAAGGGTTACAGAGATGCTTCAAGGCATACAACAATCAGGCGGCGACGTAGCTCATTTTATCACTCAAGTCAAAGATCGCAAAAATAATACAAAGTTGATGGGGTTTGGCCATAGGGTTTACAAAAATTATGACCCGCGCGCCAAGATCATTAAACAGCGCACGGATGTGCTGCTTAACAAGCTTGGCATTCATGATCCCTTGCTTGAGATCGCTCTTAAGCTTGAGGAAGCGGCGCTGAAAGATCCTTTTTTTGTGGAGCGCAAACTTTATCCAAATGTTGATTTTTACAGCGGGATCATTTATCGGGCGATCGGCATTCCTGTGGATATGGCGCCTGTCATGTTCGCGATGGCACGTATGGCAGGGTGGATCGCGCACTGGAAAGAAATGCGCGATGAGACGGATTTGCGCATTAGTCGTCCACGCCAGGTCTATGTTGGCCATCAGCAGCGTGATTTTATTCCTATGGAAAAACGAGGTTAAATGTCCATGATCGATATCAGCTTTAATCCGCGTTTAATGGTGGGTCGGACAGCATGTCTTGTTTTTTTAACGCAAGAACAGGCTTCTCAGGTGAATCTTCTTAGTTTTTTTTCAGCGTCTGATCAGCAGCATCTAAAACGCGTGGTTGATGCCAAGCGATTTTCCGGAAAGTATCAGGAGATCTTTCCGTTGTCTTCAGATGGAAAAGCCTTGATCCTGTGCGTTGGCCTTGGTAAAAAGAGTGACGTCACAAAAACAGCGTTCTGTAGGGCGGTCAAACAGGCGCTTGAATCTAGCTATCTTAAACATGAAAAACGCGTGGATGTCTTTTTCCCGCATGCTGATGATGCGCAGGTTGCGTGGTTGATCGAAGGTATTAAGATCGGAGCTTATCGTTGGAAAAAATATATGCACAGCGATGTGAAAGACCATCGACTGTGCGTCGTGATTCATGCTCAAGCAAAAAAGATATTTTTAGAAACGATCAAGACATGTGATGGCGTGAATTTCGCGCGAGACCTGGTCAATGATAATGCGGATGTGGCGCATGCGGCTTTTCTGGAATCACAAGTACGTCGTTTAGTGAGAGGACATCCACGCATTCACCTTGAAGTTTTAGATGAAAAAAAACTTAAGAAAAAAGGGCTTAATCTTCATTTAGCGGTTAATAAAGCAAGTCAGTATCCCCCTAAGCTGATGATCGTCCGTTATAATGGGTTGCCGGCAAAGAAAGAGTTTGTGGCGCTGATCGGCAAGGGGATCACGTATGACACCGGAGGATTGAATCTTAAGCCGACAGGCAGTATGGAGACAATGCGCTGTGATATGTCAGGCGCCGCGGCAGTTTTAGGAACGCTTAAGAATGCGATCGCGCTTGGCATTAAAAAGAACGTGATCTTTGTTGCCGCGATCGCGGAGAACGCTATCGGCTCAGGAGCGTATAAGCCTGGTGACGTGATCCGCAGCTACGACGGGAAAACCGTCGAGATCGCGAACACGGACGCGGAGGGTCGATTGGTTTTAGCAGATGCGATCAGCTATATCCGGAAAAATTATCAACCGTCAAAAATCGTCGACATCGCGACGTTGACCGGAGCATGTTCTGTGGCCTTGGGCCATGATCATAGCGGCTTAATGGCTAATGACGATATGCTTGCGGAAATATTTCTAGAATGCGGTCGTGAAACCGATGATCGCTTATGGCGTTTACCGCTGTATCCAGAGCTTAAGGATCAATTACGATCACAATATGCTGATCTTAAAAGCACAGGATTGCCCAGAGGCGTTGGGGGAACGATCTCTGCGGCGGAGTTTTTGCATCAATTTGTTGGAAAAATACCATGGGCGCATTTAGACATTGCCGGAACAGCATTTGTTGAAAGCGCAGGGAGACTGTATTTTAATTATGGAGCAACTGGCTCAGGGGTAAGGCTTTTGACCGAGTTCTTGTTAAGGGTGTAAAGGATGCATTACCGTATCGAAAAAGATGTTTTAGGAGAAGTTCAAGTTCCTGCAAAACGATTGTATGGGGCGCAGACAGCACGCTCGCTTCATCACTTCGCGATCGGTAAGGAACGATTTGATCCTGGTTTTATTCAATCGTTCGCGGTTGTTAAGAAAGCTGCCGCCCTTGCAAACAAGAAATTAGGCCTTCTTGCGGCCCGAAAAACAGCCTTGATCGTTCGCGCGTGTGATGAAATCTTTGCGGGATATATGGCGGATGAGTTTCCGCTTTCCATCTGGCAAACCGGTAGCGGGACGCAGACGAACATGAACGTCAATGAAGTGATCGCCAATCGCGCGATCCAGCTCGCAAAGGGTAAGCTTGGCAGCAAGGTGCCTGTCCATCCTAATGATGATGTCAACAAGGGTCAATCTTCCAACGATGTCTTTCCGACGGTAATGCATATTGCTGCGGTTGTCGCTATCTGTGAACAACTCCTTCCCAATCTTCTTCAGTTGCAGAAAGGTTTTGAGGCGAAAGCGCGTCAGTATAAAGACCTGATCAAGATAGGACGCACACATTTTATGGATGCGACCCCTGTCACGCTTGGCCAAGAGTTTTCTGGGTATGCGCACCAGATCGCGTTCGTGGTTAAACGCATTCAAACAGGCTTGCCGGGATTAAAAGAACTTGCTCTTGGAGCGACGGCTGTCGGCACAGGCATCAATGCGCATCCGCGTTTTGCCGTACTCGCGATTAAGGAGATCTCTCGCTTGACCGGACAACATTTTACGCGGGCATCTAATCCATTTTCCGCGTTGGCCTGCCATGATGCGATCGTTGAGGCCAGTGGCGCCTTGAAAGGGCTTGCTGTGACCTTGTCAAAGATCGCTAACGATATTCGATTTTTGTCATCGGGACCGCGCTGTGGTATCGGTGAGATCATTTTGCCGGCGAACGAACCAGGCAGTTCTATTATGCCAGGAAAGGTTAATCCCACACAATGCGAAGCACTTTTAATGGTTTGCAGTCAGGTCATTGGCAATGACGTAACGATCGCGATCGCTGGCGCTAGCGGGAACTGTGAGCTTAACGTCCAGAAGCCGGTCATGATCCATAATCTGCTTCAGTCCATTCGGTTGCTATCCGGCGCATGCGGAAGTTTTTACAAGCATTGCGTTGTGGGCATCAAAGCAAACAAGGCTCGCTTACAAGAGAATCTTGATAGATCTTTGATGCTTGTTACAGCTCTTGCGCCATCCCTTGGGTATGATCAGGCTGCCATGATCGCCCAGAAAGCCTATCGGGAGAATTTGACCTTGCGACAGGCGGCGATTGCCAGCGGCTTAATTGATGGGAAGACTTTTGACGACTTAGTTGATCCACGAAAGATGGTTTAATGTGATGAATGTCTTTATTGAAACGATTATCGTCATTATTTTGATCCTTGTTGTTATCGCGGCTCTCGTTATTCCTGCATACCTTCTTTTACGAGGCATGAGAAAAAAGTAGAGTGATCAGACTAAGAGATAGGGTGACAAGTTCTTTTAAAAAAGAGGCGCAGGCTTATGTTAGGATCGATCACGCATCCGGGCACTGTGATTGATGTAAAAGAGGATCATATTAAGGTTAGGATCGAATCAGTTTCCGCGTGCGCGGCCTGCCACGCTAATGATTTCTGCACGACGGCAGAAAAGGCCGAAAAGATCATAGAAGTCAAGTCAGATCCTCATTTGTTCCATATCGGGGACCATGTTGAGATCGTTGCAAGTGAAGTCCAAGGGTTGCGGGCTGTTCTTTTTGCTTATGTTATACCAGCGCTTTTGATCTTTTTTGTTTTATTTCTGGGCATGCGGTTAACGCATAGCGAATTAATAGTTGGTGGAGTGGCCATTTTTGTATTAGCCATTTATTATATGATCTTGTTTTTCTTAAAAGATCGCGTGAGAAAACAGATTTCTTTCGATATTAAAAAATGATATATTCGATTCTTTTGTCAGTTCTTTTGCTTTCCGGTGTCGGTGTCTTATCCGGCATTATTCTTTACGGTGTCGCAAAAAAATTCCAGATCACAGAGGATCCTCGCATCGATAAAGTTCAAGAGATACTTCCTGGCGTCAATTGTGGCGGTTGCGGATATCCTGGATGCCGCAGCTTTGCGCAAGCATGTGTCGCGGCAAGAGACCTGGAAAAACTTTTTTGTCCCGTCGGCGGGAATGCTTGCATGCGTCAGGTCGCTCAGGCTCTAGGAATAGAGATTGTAGAGCGCGAGGCGCTGATCGCTGTTGTGCGGTGTAATGGTTCTGTGCAAAATCGTCCGCGAATCAACGCTTATGACGGAACGACATGGTGCAAGATCGTCCATAATCTGTATGCGGGAGAAACGGGATGTTCATACGGTTGTCTGGGTTTTGGGGACTGTGTTAAATCTTGCAAGTTTGGAGCTATGACGATCGATCCTGTTACGAAACTTCCTTTGGTGGACGAGGAAAAATGTGTAGCGTGCGGGGCCTGCGTAAAAGCTTGTCCGCGTCAATTGATCGAGCTTAGGGTCAAGGGAAAAGAGGGACATCGTATTTTTGTTTCTTGTCGCAACCCGGAAAAAGGGAGCATTGCGCGTAAAAATTGTTCCGCGGCCTGTATCGGTTGCGGTAAATGTTTTAAGGCCTGCGCCTTTGGGGCTATCACGATGGGGACGAATTTAGCCTATATTGATTTTCGAAAATGCACACTATGCCAAAAGTGCGTTTCGCAGTGTCCGACAAAGGCGATTCATGAGGTTTTGCATGGAAAAAAGATTTAAGACAAAAACGTTTCCTTATGGCGGTGTTCATCCGCCGGATCTTAAGCATTCTGCACAACGGCCGATTGAATCTTTGCCATTGCCCTCAACGGTCTCCATTCCTGTATTGCAGCATTTTGGCGCACCCGCGCAGCCGATCGTGAAAATTGGGGACAAAGTCAAGACGGGGCAAGTTGTCGCTCAGGCGCAAGGATTTTTATCTGTCAATGTTCATGCGACGATCTCCGGAACCGTTGTGCGCATTGATGATGTGATGGATACCAGCGGTTACAAGCGTCCCGCGATCGGTATTAGCGCAGAAGGCGAGGAATGGGTTGAGGGGGTCGATCTTTCGCGAGCGCTTGATCGAGACATTCGCCTTAGCCGTGAGGAGATCGTAAAAAAAGTCCAGCAAGACGGTTTGGTGGGTCTTGGCGGGGCAGGCTTTCCGGTTCATGTTAAGCTAACACCGGTTGCTGGCAAGCAAGCGGATATTCTTTTGATCAACGGGGCTGAATGTGAGCCGTATTTGACCTGCGATCATCGTCTTATGATCGAAAAAGGCCCTGAGATCCTTGTCGGTGTCTTGATATTAATGAAAGCGTTGAATGTTGCCAAGGCAGTCATTGGTATCGAATCAAATAAATTTGACGCGATCGCTCATCTAACAGCGATCGCGCGTGATTTTGATGGTATCGAGATCGTAGCGCTTCAAACGCGATATCCCCAAGGAGCAGAAAAGCAGTTCATTGAAGCTTTAACAGGACGACAGGTTCCTGTCGGAGGGTTGCCTATTGACGCTAAATGTGTTGTCCAGAATATCGCGACTGCGTTCGCGGTTTATGAATCTGTTCAAAAAAATAAACCACTTATTGAGCGTGTTGTGACCGTGGCAGGTGAAGATCTTAAGAAGCCGTCCAATTTTCGAGTTCGTATCGGGACTTCCATGGCATACTTGATCGACGCGGCAGGCGGATTGCCAGAGGGCACGGGAAAAATTGTCAGCGGCGGGCCCATGATGGGAAAGGCTTTGAACATGATCGATATTCCCATTGTCAAGACGACATCAGGAATTCTTGTTTTTGGACAGGAGAAGTCAAGGCGAGACCCTGTCTTGAATTGCATTCGCTGCGCGCGGTGTGTCGCTCATTGTCCCTTGGGTCTTGAGCCGTATTTATTGATGAATTTATCTGAGAATGAGCGATTTGATGATGCTGAGCGTGAGATGGCGATGAATTGTTGTGAATGCGGGACCTGCGCTTATGTTTGTCCTTCCAAAAGGCCTCTTTTGGACTATATTCGTTTAGCAAAAACGTTCATTGCTCAGAAAAGGAAGGAAAAGGTGACAAGATGAGCGAACAGAAGTTGACCGTTTCATTGTCACCCCATGTTTCCAGTCCTGATAACGTGCGCAGGATCATGCTGGATGTTCTTTTGGCTTTATTGCCTGCAGCTTTATGGTCCGTTTACCTGTTTGGTTTTCAATCGCTGCGTGTCATGCTGATTGGTGTCAGCGCGTGCGTGCTCTTTGAGTATGCGGCGCAAAGATTTATCTTGAAGGTCAAGCCCTCGGTTGATGACGGCTCGGCCGCTGTCACAGGTCTGTTGTTAGCGTTTAATCTGCCAAGCCATATTCCTTCCTGGATGATTATTGTCGGAAGCTTTGTGGCGATCGTTGTCGCTAAAATAACTTTTGGCGGGTTAGGCAATAATCCTTTTAATCCGGCACTCGTTGGGCGTGTTTTTATGCTGATTTCATTTCCGGCCGCTATGACAAGCTGGCCGGCCCCGCTGCTTAACCGTTGGAAGTTCGTCGATGCGGTAACCGCCGCGACACCTTTATCGATCGCGCAAGAAGGGTTGAAGAACGGCATGACTTCGCCGCAGATACTTTCATCATTGCCGAGCTATCAAGAATTATTCCTTGGCTATCGAGGAGGATGTCTGGGGGAGGTCTCAGTTCTTTTGCTTATTCTGGGAGGTTTATATTTATTGCACCGGAAAGTCATTCGTCCTCAGATACCCTTTGCTGTTATTGGTTCTGTGCTTGGTTTTAGCGCTTTATTGTGGGCTTTTAATCCTAGCGCAAATATGCCGCCGGTCTTTCATATTTTGACCGGAGGTGTTTTCTTAGGCGCGATCTTTATGGCAACGGATATGGTCACATCCCCAATGACGGCAAGCGGGATGGTTATTTTCGGGATCGCCATCGGTATTCTGACGGTGATTATCCGTGTTTTCGGGGCATATCCGGAAGGCATGTCTTTCGCGATCCTAATCATGAACGCTTTTGTTCCCTTGATCGACAGCTTGATCAAACCAAGGAAATACGGAATGGTATCTCATGGCTAAACCATCAACGTTCTTTAACATGGTCAGCACGCTTTTTACGATCTGCCTTGTTTCCTCAGCGGCACTCGGCGTTGCTAACGCCTTGACCAAGGATCCGATCGCAAAAGCCGCGCTTGCCAAGCGCGTATCCGCCATTGAACAGGTCCTCCCTGAATTTGATAACAAACCTTTGGATGAGTCATCTGCGATCAGCGTTGATGGCGAGATCGTGACAATCTACCCCGCTAAAAAACAAGGCAGACTTGTTGGTGTTGCTGTGGAGACATTCACATCGAAAGGTTTTAACGGGCAGATCAAGTTAATGGTCGGGCTTTTGCCGAATGGAACGATCCACAAGATCGTTGTTGTGCAAGCCAATGAGACGCCAGGCTTAGGCGATAAGATCGCGGCCGAGAAGTCGAACTTTTCCAAACAATTTTCTGGAAAAGATCCGGCGACTTTCATGCTCAAGGTCAAAAAAGACGGCGGCAGCGTTGATGCGATCACAGCAGCAACCATTAGTTCCAGAGCATTCTGCGATGCTGTTTCCCGTGCTTACGATATTTATCAGCAGAGGTTCAAATAATGAATTTATGGAAAAATTTTACAAAAGGTTTTCTTAAGGAAAATCCTGTTTTTATTTTAGTTCTGGGAACCTGTCCGACATTAGCAGTCACGACATCACTGACGAATGGGCTTGGCATGGGATTGTCAACGACATTTGTATTGGCGATGTCCAATCTCGTGATATCCGCCTTAAAGAATTTTATTCCAGACAAAGTTCGTATCCCATGTTTTATTGTGGTTATAGCGTCTTTTGTGACGATCGTAGACCTTGTCATGGCAGGATACTTTCAGGCGATCCACACGCAACTGGGGATTTTCATCCCGTTGATCGTTGTTAATTGCATCGTTTTAGGTCGAGCAGAGGCGTTTGCTGCTAAAAATAGCTTGGGCGCTTCTTTTATTGATGGAATCGGCATGGGGCTTGGCTTTACATTGGCTTTAGCGGTTCTCAGCGTTGCGCGGGAAGCTTTGGGGACAGGTTCTTTTTTGGGGCGTAAATTTATTTCGGGTGATGGGATATTGGTCTTTGTTCTGGCTCCAGGAGCTTTTTTGGTTTTTGGTTATGCGATCGCTTTTGTCAACCGACTCAACAAGATGATGAGCGGGGGTAAATAATCATGGCATATATTTTAATGATCGTTTCTGCTGTTTTTGTGAACAACATTGTTTTGACCCAGTTTTTGGGTATTTGTCCGTTTTTAGGCGTCTCCCGTCGATTATCAACTGCGCTAGGGATGGGGGGAGGCGTTATTTTCGTGCTTACGTTAGCGACGATCATCACATATTTGATCCAGAAGTATGTTTTAGCGCCAATGGCGATTGAGTTCATGCAGACGATCGTTTATATCCTTGTTATTGCTTCCTTAGTACAGATGGTTGAGATTGTTTTGAAGAAAGTCAGCCCTGCTCTTTACCAGGCGCTCGGTGTTTATCTGCCTTTGATCACGACAAATTGTGCGATTTTAGGCGTTGCGATCCTGGTTGTGCGCAAGCAGTTCAATCTGATGGAGAGCGCGGTTTTTGCTGCGGCGAATGGCTTTGGATTTACTTTTGCGCTGATCCTTTTCGCGACCATCCGTGAACGACTCGACCTTCTTGATATCCCGCACGGGATGAGAGGAGTTCCCATCGCTCTTATTCTGGCAGGATTATTGTCTTTGGCCTTTATGGGTTTTGCAGGGATCGTGCGGTAAATGGTTTTGTGAAGGGGGTTGCGGGGGAATTTTGTTGACAATCAAAGATGATGTGTTATTCTAACGATAATTTATCAGGAGAAAATAGTTCTCTGCGGGGAATGCGCAGAGAAAGAAAGATAGACGTTTTTTGGTCATCGAGTCAATCAACACTTGGCGCAGGATACCGAAAAACGTTTTTTATTTTAATGGTGAAAGGAGGTGAACACATGAAAAAAGGTATCGTTTATTTGCTTTTCTTAGGATTTTTTTCTCTTTGTTTTCTGGCGACCAGCTCATTTGCCCAAGACAGTATGGATGAAGAAACAACAATAGAAACAGAAATGTATTTTGCTTCTGGCGTTGTCGATTCATCATCCGAGGGTCAGATCGTTATTTTAGAGTACGATTTCGATGCTGGGCAAGAAGTAAAAGTTGCGTATTCTCTTGATGCGCAAACGCAGTTCGTAGGCGTTTCAGGATACTCAGATATTCAGCCTGGGGACGATGTGGAAATCGAATATCAGGTGACAGATGACAAGAATATCGCTATCCGTATCGAGAAGTACACTTCCGATATGATGGAAGACCTCGATAGCACGCTGGATGCTTCCGCTGATAGAGTTCAGGCCGCGACCGCAGATCGCCTGAGCGCTGAGAATGCCGCTGTTGAGATGGGGGAAAAACCGTTTGCAGGTCAATAAAATAGTGTGGTTTTCTTAGTAAAAAAGCGGAAAGCGTTTGTTTTCCGCTTTTTTTACGCCTATGACAGAAGCTAATCATTCATCCTTCTATCCTGCGCGCTGGTGGACGCGAAGTAACGAACAGGTTCAGTGCGATCTGTGCCCGAGACAGTGTGTGATAGAAAACGGCGAACGAGGCTTTTGTTTTGTTCGCCGCAATGTTAATGGGGCGCTGCTAACATTTAATGGTGCGTTTAGCAGTATTGCGGTCGATCCTATTGAAAAAAAACCATTGTACCATTTTCTTCCAGGTAGCAAGACTTTATCTCTGGGAACGATCGGCTGTAATCTAGGGTGTGTGTTTTGCCAAAACTGGTTCATTAGCAGGCCAGATAATGACGGTCTACTAAGATATAGGATGACACCTGAGGAGATCTGCGGCTGTGCTGTTAAGGAACGCTGCTTGAGCGTTGCTTTTACCTATAACGAACCGATCATTGCGGCTGAGCAGGTTATTGAGGTTGCAAAAGTTTGTCGTGAGAATAATCTGGGAACCGTTGCCGTTACGGCAGGATATATCCAAGCTGAGGCGCGTAAAGATTTTTTTCAGTACATTGATGCGGTCAATAT
The DNA here is from genome assembly GCA_964486675.1 of uncultured Planctomycetales bacterium. Taxonomy (GTDB): domain Bacteria; phylum Omnitrophota; class Gorgyraeia; order Zapsychrales; family Aceulaceae; genus CALGLP01. The sequence goes on from CAZAOD010000015.1 coordinate 16,357, forward strand.
CGATCTAAAGTCATTTTCAAGATCATTTTATCAGAAGGTCTGCCATGCAAATCTGGCACCGGTCTTGGACACGATCCTTTATTTGAAACATAAAACTAAGATCTGGGTGGAGATAACAAATCTTTTAATATCGGGATATAATGACTCAAGCGAAGAGATCGAGGCGATGTCACAGTGGATCGTAAAGAATTTAGGCGTTGACGTGCCATTGCATTTTAGCGCATTTCATCCTGACCACCATCTTCTATCCGCCGAAGCAACGCCCAAGCGCGTTCTTCTGCGCGCGAGAGATATCGCTTTGCGCGCTGGGATGCGTTATGTGTATACGGGCAATGTTGTTGACATGGAAAGCACACAGACTTTTTGTTATATTTGCGGCAAAGTTCTTATCGAGCGCAATGGTTATGACGTGAAGACAGTGAACATTATCGATGACCATTGCGGGTTCTGCAAAACAATTTGTCCAGGGCATTTTAACACAGAGGTTTTATGATCATTTTAAGCTGGAACGTAAACGGTATCCGCGCGATCGCTAAGAAAGGATTTTTAGATTGGTTAAAAGAAAGTGATCCCGACATCCTTTGCTTGCAGGAAACGAAATGTCATCCAAGTCAACTGGGCGAAGATCTCTTGAGCCCTTTAGGCTATCAGAGTTACTGGTCAGCCGCGGAGAAAAAAGGGTATAGCGGGGTCGCGGTCTATACAAAAAAACAGCCGCTCAGCGTTGTGGATGGGATCGGAAAAAAAGAGTTTGATCGTGAAGGCAGAACCTTAATCCTAGATTTTAAAGATTTCATGCTTTTTAACGTCTATTTCCCAAATGGCGGCTCTGGTAACGTGCGTGTTCCTTACAAAATGTCATTTTATGACCAATTTTTAAAGCTTGTTGAAAAAAACAAGAAGAGCGGCAAGAAAATAGTTATTTGTGGAGATGTTAATACCGCGCATCAAGAGATCGATCTTGCGCGCCCCAAGGAGAATATCCGTAATACGGGCTTTCTTCCTGAAGAACGTGCCTGGGTTACAAGATTTCTTACCAAAGGCTACATTGACACGTTCCGCTATTTCCATCCGGAAGGTGGTCATTATACGTGGTGGGATTATTTTACCGCAGCGCGCACGCGGAACGTTGGCTGGCGGATCGACTATTTTTTTATCAGCGCCAACATGCTTTCTGATGTTAAGTCCGCGTTTATCCTTAAAGACGTTATGGGATCAGATCACTGTCCGGTTGGCATCGAGATTAAATAAACTTTTTATCCTTGGGAATTCTTAGCTTATTGATCTTCATCTGCAAGAGGAAGAATGAGGGTGTTTTTCGCGTTGAGCGCTTTAAAATACCGCAGAGAAGGAGGAAGGTCCTCTTGAGCGTAAATTACGTGAGCAGGGCATGCGGGGATACAGGCTCCACAATCTAGACATGTTCTCGGGTCAATAAAGAACATTTCGCTGCTTTCATGAAACGCGCTTACAGGGCATACGCGAAGGCATTTTTTGCATTTCACACATCCTTTGGTCACTACGCACGCCATAATTGATCCTTCTTATCGGATATTTCTTTTTAACTTTGTCTTATTCTATGTTAAAATCATTTAAATTTTAAGTATTTTTACAGAAAGGAGTTTTTGTGGATCTGCAGTCTGTTCAATCAACGCTTCGCATCGGCGAGCGTGAGTTTTCCTATGTCAGCCTTCCGAAATTAACACAACTTGGTTTTGAGGATGTTGCGACACTGCCATTTTCGATCAAGGTTCTTTTAGAAAGCGCCTTGCGTAATTGTGATGATTACAAAATAACAAAACAGGATATCGCTACGATCACTCAATGGTCAGCCCAGGCGGCCGAGAAGCGCGAGATCGCTTTCAAGCCTGGAAGGGTCATCTTACAGGATTTCACGGGTGTCCCATGTGTTGTTGACTTGGCAGCCATGCGTGATGGGATGAGAGTGATGGGGGGTGATCAAAAAAAGATCAATCCTCAGGTCCAATGCGATCTGATCATCGACCATTCCGTGCAAACAGATTTTGCCGCGCAGAGGTCAGCATTCAAGCGTAATCTTGTTAAAGAATTTCAACGCAATCACGAGCGCTATCGTTTTTTAAAATGGGGGCAGCAAGCATTTAAGAATTTTCGCGTTATTCCTCCGTCAACTGGGATCATCCATCAGATTAACCTTGAGTATTTAGCGCAAGGTGTTCTGCAGGAAAAACGTGGAAAGATTTCTTGGGTGTATCCCGACAGCGTCATCGGAACCGATAGCCACACAACAATGATTAATGGTCTTGGTATTGTTGGCTGGGGTGTTGGCGGTATCGAGGCCGAAGCAGTGATGCTTGGAGAGCCGCTGAGCATGGTAATGCCGCAGGTCATTGGTTTTAAGCTGACAGGCCGTCTTTCTGCGTCCGTCACGCCAACCGATCTTGTTTTGCATCTTGTCCAGATCTTGCGAAAAGAAGGGGTCGTTGATAAATTCATTGAATATTTTGGGGATGGCTTGAAAGATTTGCCTTTGCCGACTCGTGCAATGATCGCCAATATGGCTCCTGAGTACGGAGCAACAATTGGATTCTTTCCCGTAGATGCCCAAACACTTAGCTATTATCGTTTAACTGGGAGAAGCAAGGCCCAGGTGGAGTTAATCGAAAAGTATTACAACGCGCAAGGTATGTTCTACGATGGAAACAGCCTTGCACCTCGGTACACAAAAATCCTGTCCTTTGATCTAGGCGACGTAAGGCCATGTGTGGCGGGGCCCCGGCGTCCTCAAGAAAAAGTATTGTTACCACAAGTACCTGAATCTTTTCAGAAAATTTGTCAATCAGGATTGCTCGGTAAGGATGAAGGCCTCAGAGATGGCTCAGTCGTGATCGCATCCATTACAAGCTGTACGAATACTTCTGACCCTTTTGTTCTCATGGCCGCTGGGCTCTTAGCGCGCAACGCAGTCAAGCGAGGCTTGAAGGTCAAATCTTTTGTCAAAACAAGTTTTGCTCCTGGGTCCCGAGCGGCAACGCTTTATTTGAAATCATCAGGGCTTTTGCGCTACCTTGAAAAGCTCGGATTTCATGTCGCTGGCTATGGGTGCATGACCTGTATCGGTAATAGCGGTCCGCTTGACCAAAAAACATCGAAGATCGTCAAGGAGTGTTCTTTATCTGTTGCCAGCGTCCTAAGCGGTAATCGTAATTTTGAGGGGCGTATCAACCCATTGGTCAAGGCGAATTATTTAGCAAGTCCGCCTTTAGTGATTGCTTATGCATTGGCTGGGAATGTCCAGATCGATCTGACCTGCAAGCCGCTTGGGCAAGGAAAGAACGGCAAGGATGTCTTTTTGTCTGATCTCTGGCCCTCTGAGGATGAAATACAAACCTATATAAAAAGATACGTTCAGCCGCAAGTGTTTCGTCGCGCGTATAAGGATGTTCTATCTGGACCTCCGCAGTGGAAGAAGATAAGCGCTAAAAGATCGGAGTATTTTTCTTGGGATCCAAAGAGCACCTATATTCAAGAGCCGCCATTTTTTAAAGACACGCAGAGAATATCAAGCAAGATCGACAGTATTGAAAACGCTCGGGCCTTGGCCGTTTTAGGCGACAGCATAACAACGGATCATATATCGCCAGCAGGAAACATTGCCGTTAAAAGTCCTGCAGGTCAGTACTTGCTGTCGCTGGGTGTGTCTGAAAAAGATTTTAACAGCTACGGGGCTCGGCGAGGTAATGATCGCGTGATGACGCGAGGCACCTTTGCCAACATCCGGCTTAAAAATTTGCTTGTACCTGAGGCGGAAGGATCCTGGACGATATGCTTTGTGAACAATGAGCCAATGGATATATTTGCGGCCGCTATGCGTTATGCCAAGGATCATGTTCCGCTACTTGTGATCGCTGGTAAAGAATATGGTACAGGTTCTTCCAGAGATTGGGCAGCAAAAGGTACGGCCTTGCTTGGGGTCAAGGCTGTTATTGCTGAGAGTTTTGAGCGCATCCATCGCAGCAACTTAGTCGGCATGGGTGTTCTGCCTTTACAGTTTCTGCCGGGAGAGAGCCGCCAAACGATCGGCCTGCGAGGTAATGAGGTCTTTGATATTTACGGACTCAGCGATAGTATCAAGCCTCAAGAACAAATCAAAATTCATGCCAGAGACTCTGGTGGTCAGATAAAAGTTTTTCATGTTTTACTTCGCCTGGACACCTATGTGGAGCTCGATTATTATCGTCGAGGAGGGATCTTACCTGCTGTCTTACAACATTTTGTTAAATAGGAGGGGTTATGGCAAGACATCATTCTGTGGCTACTATTCGAAAGATTCGCGCTGCTCAGATGGGTAAAAATAATTCATTTTATGGCAAGGCGCACACAAAGGCGACAAAAGCAAAGATTTCCCGTAAGACCTCAGGAAAGAATAACCCTATGTATGGTAAGCGACATTCGCCGCAAGTCCGCCAAAAGATCAGTCTGGCCATTCGCCGCGCGCGGTTTAAGAAGGCATGATCAGTGAAGAAAAGAGAGGCCCCGCCATTTGTTTGGCATAAAAGACAGGGGAAAATGTTGTCGTCCAAATTCCTTGCGGCTCAAGGATCTTTTAATGCGAGCAGAAAAAACTCTGAAGGTGGGGATCCGGATCGAGCTCATCGCTTTTGGAAAAATCTAAAGATACAGATCAAAAAGGCTTTAAGCATTGTCATTGTGACGCTATCAATGGCCAGTTTGTTTGGATGCCAGCCAGCACCTTCTCAGCCACCCTTTGGCATTTGGCAGCGTTGCGGTGTGTATGTGAATGGTGTTTTGCTTCATGAAAAACGGGCAACTTTTATTTTTGAGAAAGCGCGTTTTCAATACCTTGAAGGTGGCTGTGAAATGCAGGGGATCGTGCATTATCAGAAAGAAGCTATGATATTGGGCGTTCAGGAATCCGACTGTCCTGTCGCTAAATTTGGTGACAGAATTTACTGTGGGTTTGATATCGATCCGGATGGAAAGACGTTGCGCTTAACGCGAGAGAATCCTTTCAATGATTCTGTTCGAGAGGTCTATCAATTGAAAGGAAAAAAGTGACCATTATACGCGTGATCGTTATGATAGCCCTTCTTCAATCTTGCGCATTAGGCTTTGCCAATGATCTATCGGTCGATGATTTGCAGGCGCAAGCCTTTTCGAATATCAAGCGCGCTCAACAAGTTGTTGCCTACGCGCAGAAGATCATGGAGGTAGCGCCTACGCGTCAAGGTGCTGAACAGTGTGTCGCGCTCTATTTGGAGGCGGCCCAATTGTACGGGCATGCTTCGCGGTTATTAAAGGCAATAGGCCCTCGTTATGTTCCGCAGGCGGTCGTGGATGAGTTCGCAAAAGGTGAGCGTAACTGTTTAAAGATCGTGGAAGAGCTTCGCCGGGTCCTTAATAGAGGCGAGGTTGTCGGAAAAGAAAAGGATGCTTTTATGGCATTCTTGAAGATGATGAAGGAGATGTCAAAATGAATTGCCCCAATAAGCAGCGTAATATGCAAATATGTAATTGTACTTATCCTGGCTGTGAAAAGCATGGGATCTGTTGTGAGTGTCTGCACTATCATCGCAAGAAAGGAGCATTGCCGGCATGCTTTTTTCCAGCTGATGCTGAAAAGACCTATGATCGTTCGATCGCTCATTTTTTTAAGATTCATCAGAAATAATGGTGGATGTAAAAAGACTTGAATCTTTCTGCCGTCGTATGCTAAAGTAATTTCCTTCAGAAAAGGATAAATAATGGGAAGAACGCTGTACGAAAAGATTTGGGATGCGCATGTTGTTCGCGCGGATGATGCAAGAGCATCTATACTTTATGTTGATCGACATTTGATGCACGAGGTCACTTCGCCTCAAGCTTTTGAGGGTTTGCGTTTATGGGGTCGTCGTGTCCGCCATCCCAAACGTACCTTTGCGACCATGGATCACAATGTTCCAACGCGTGCCAAAGATCTGAGTTTTGCCGATGCTGTTTCCCGCAAGCAAATGGATGTTCTGTCAAAGAATTGTGAAGAGTTTGGGATTAGATTGCTTGGTTTTGAACACCCAGATCAGGGAGTAATCCATATCATCGCGCCTGAGCTTGGCGTGACATTGCCGGGGATGGTCATCGTTTGCGGAGATTCCCACACAGCAACTCATGGCGCTTTCGGTGCTTTAGCTTTTGGCATAGGAACATCTGAAGTTGAGCATGTATTAGCGACGCAGACCTTGCAGCAGTCGAAATCAAAAACGATGCTGATCAAAATCGATGGTTTTTTAGGCAAGGGTGTGACCGCGAAAGATATGATTTTGTATATTATTGGCAAAATAGGAACGGATGGAGCCACAGGATATGTGATCGAATACGCTGGAAGCGCGATCAACCGTTTGTCGATGGAAGGACGAATGACGATCTGCAACATGAGTATTGAGGCAGGCGCGCGCGCCGGCATGATCGCGGTCGATGAAACAACTTTAGCATATGTTAACGGTCGAGATTTTACGCCAAAAGGCAAGGATTGGGAGAAAGCGGCTGCGTACTGGCGGACACTGAAAAGCGATCCTGACGCGATCTTCGATCGGACGATCGAGATCAATGCTGCTGATATTGAGCCGCAAGTAACATGGGGAACATCACCCGAGCAGGTTGTTGCTGTCTCGCAATGCGTTCCTGATCCTGAAAGTTTTTCAGATCAGGTTAAGAAAGATTCCGCGAAAAAAGCGTTAGCCTACATGGATTTAAAGCCGGGGATCCCGATGAGTTCGATCAAGATCGATAAAGTTTTTATTGGATCTTGCACGAATGGGCGAATTGAGGATTTGCGTGTTGCTGCAGCCTTTGTTCAAAATCGAAAGATCGCTTCATGGGTACAGGCGTTGATCGTTCCAGGATCAGGCCGCGTCAAAAGGCAGGCAGAGAAAGAAGGGCTAGATAAGATATTTAAAGATGCTGGATGTGAATGGCGGGAGGCAGGTTGCTCGATGTGCCTTGCGATGAATGAAGACCGCTTGTCACCTGGAGAACGCTGCGTTTCAACAAGTAATAGAAATTTTGAGGGAAGACAAGGAAAAGACGGTAGGACCCATTTGGCAAGTCCAGAGATGGCTGCCGCAGCTGCCCTCAAAGGATGCATCGCAGACATTAGGGAGTTTTTATCATGAAACCATTTTTAACGCATACGGGCTTGGCCTTGCCGATTGATCGTCCCAATATCGATACGGACGCGATCATCCCTAAGCAATTCTTAAAAAAAGTTGAGCGTACTGGTTTTGGCAAACATTTGTTCCATGATTGGCGATACCTTGATGACGCGGAGACGCAACCCAATCCAGATTTCGTTTTGAATCAATCACGATACCAAGGAGCGACGATCTTACTGGCGCGTGATAATTTTGGGTGTGGTTCCAGCCGTGAACACGCGCCTTGGGCTTTGGCAGACTTTGGCTTCAAAGTGATCATTGCCCCGAGCTTTGCTGATATTTTTTATAATAATTGCCTGCGTAACGGTATTCTCCTTGTTCGTTTGCAGCCACAAGAGGTTGATGAATTGTTTCAATTTGTTGCGCGAGGGGATCGTGTTGAGATAACCGCGGACCTTCCCGATCAAAAAGTACTAACCCCAGAAGGAAAAATGTATCATTTTTCCATCGATCCGTTCGTTAAAGAGTGCTTGGTAAAAGGTCTTGATGCGATAGGATGGACAGAGCAATTTTTAGTGGACATCAAAGGTTTTGAAACACGTTTAGGGGTTGAAAAACCCTGGATCTAGGAGAGGTCAATGTCAGGAAATAGCATCGGAAAGATTTTTCAGGTCACAACCTTTGGCGAAAGCCATGGTGTCGCCATGGGGGCTGTTGTCGATGGAGTTCTTTCGAACATACCTTTAACGGCGCAAGATATTCAGAAAGAATTGGATCGTCGCCGGCCAGGGCAGAGCGTTGTCACAACGCAGCGCATGGAAAAAGACCGCGTGATGATCCTGTCTGGCGTTATGGATGGAAAGACCACGGGAACGCCCATTGGACTCTTGATCTACAATGAAGACGCGAACCCGAAAGATTATTTGGCTTTGAAAGATATTTTTCGTCCCGGACATGCAGATTTTGTTTATCAGCAAAAATATGGTATTCGTGATTGGCGCGGCGGAGGGCGCTCTTCTGGCCGTGAAACTGCCATGCGGGTGGCTGCTGGCGCGATCGCAAAGAAAATATTAGCCCGCGAGAATGTGTCTATTGTCGGTTATGTCAAGGAAATAGCGGGTATCATGGCGGATAAGATCGATCTTAAGGTGATCGAGAAGAACGTGGTTCGCGCGCCTGATCTTGTTGCTGCGCGCAAAATGATCGCTAAGATTGAGCGTGTCCGCAAACAGGGGGACTCCGTGGGCGGTATCATTGAAGTTGTGGTCAATGGCTGTCCTGTTGGCCTAGGCGATCCGGTTTTCGATAAGCTCAATGCCCAGCTAGCCGCGTCCGTGATGTCGATTGGCGCTGTCAAAGGTATTGAATTCGGTGCAGGTTTTGCTGCAAAAGACATGCTGGGCTCTGAATTTAATGATGTTGTTTATTCCCGGAAGAAGAAAGTGATCGCCCGAACGAATCATAGCGGCGGTATCTCAGCTGGAATCTCTAATGGTCAGCAGCTTGTCATGAGAGTTGTGATCCGTCCGACATGTTCGATCGCTAAGCAGCAAATTGCTTTAACGCGCGATCTTAAGATCCAAAAGATAACGATCGCGGGTCGCCATGATCCGTGCATTTGTCCTCGCGCCGTTGTTGTTGTTGAGGCTATGGTCGCTATTACGCTCGCAGACGCTTTGTTGGTAGCCCGTTCAAGGTCGTGACGCTAGGAAAATCCCATGACACAGCAATCTCCCAGAGTTGTTCTGATCACTGGCTGTTCTAGCGGCTTTGGATTGCGTATCGCCGCGCGCCTTTCAGCTGGAGCGTTTCACGTTTTTGCTTCAATGCGTGATCTGTCAAAACAAAATGATCTCTTAGGTGAAGTGGCGCTACGGCAAGGCAAGATAGAGCTTGTTAAGCTTGATGTCACGGATCCTTCTTCGATCCGCGAGGCGATCCTAAAGATCCGATCAATGTATGGGCGATTGGATATCTTGATCAATAACGCAGGTTATGGTATCGGTGGATTCTTTGAAGATCTAGCACCTGAAGAGATCCAAGCCCAAATGGGGACAAATTTCTTTGGTGTGCAAAATGTGATCCGCGAAGCTCTTCCTTTGATGCGTGAACAACGCAAGGGATTGATCATTAACATTTCGAGCATCTCTGGATTGTACGCGTTACCGTGTTTTGGCGCGTATAACGCGAGCAAATGGGCTTTGGAAGGTTTTTCAGAAAGTCTTTTTTATGAACTTTTACCATTTGGTATCCGTGTGTGTCTTGTGGAGCCAGGGGCTTATAAAACAAAGATCTTTTACGAGAATCGAAGATACGCGAAAGGGTTCTTTAATCAGTCAAGTCCCTATTATGCTATATCACAGGCATTCCAAAAACGCACGAACGATCATATGAAGACGGATGAGAAAGATCCAGAGGATGTTGCGATATTGATCGAAAATATCATTAATGATGAGCGTCCCGCATTTCGCAATATCCCTGACGCGCGCAGCCGTTGGCTTTATCATATCAAACGTTTTCTTCCGTTTCGACTTTTTAGCTGGATTTTAATGAAGATCATTTATGTGGGGATTGCGACACCGTATCAAAGAGAGAATGGTGGCGCGGATGATGCTAAGGATTGGAAGTCTTAAGATAGGGGTTGTTTCGTCGTTCTTTTCCAAGGGTTGATGTTAAAGGTCCGTATGCGTGTCCAGGATAAACGATCGTGTCATCCGAAAATTTATCGATAACACTTTTTATGGATCTTGACAGCTCTTCTTCGCTTCCTCCTGGAAGGTCGCAGCGACCACATCCTCCGACGAACAATGTGTCTCCCGTCAAAAGATGTCCCGGCGTGTAAAAACATTGGCATCCGGGTGTGTGGCCGGGGGTGTGCAAACATTCGATCGTGACTTTCCCGATACGTATTTTTTGGCAATGCTTCGTCTTTTTGAGATGAGGGCAATCAGGCAGATATAGATCGATCTCTTTTTCTGATATGTAAACGGGGATATTCAAAGCCTCTGTGAGTTCTTTGGCGCCATCGACATGGTCATAATGTCCATGACTCAGCAAAACGCATGTGATCTTGAGATCTTTTTTCTTGGCTGTATCGAGAATGAAGGGGATATCCCATCCCGGATCAACAACAGCTACTTCCCCAGTATTTTTATCGCCTAAAAAGTAGGCAAGATTAAGCATAGGGCCTATGGGGATTGATTGAATAAGCAAGCAGTCGTTATGGCGCATAAATCGATTCTTTTAAAAGCGAAATTATTATACCGTGAATGAAAAAAAATACAAACCCATTGTTATTGGTCTTGACAGTGGTCGTGAGGGGTTTATAATTAGACATCAAAAATAAAGGAATGAAAAATGGCATTATCCGCATCTGTAAAAGTTGTCATGGGGTCGTTATTGCCGTCGTTTTCTTTGCGCGATCCACATCATAAAGAGTACGTTTCCAAAGATCTTCTTGGGCCCAAGGGCTTAATGGTCATTTTTATATCAAACAGCTGTCCTTATGCTCTGGCGGCATGGCCTCGCTTGATCCGTATTTCAAGACACGCGCGAAGCTTAGGGATCAATACGGTTGCGATCAATCCTAATATCCATCCTGATTGTCCAAAAGATGCCCCTTGCGAAATGGTGAATCATATCCAAGAATTCGGTATTGATTTTCCTTATCTCGTTGATGAGACGCAGGCGACAGCTAAGGCTTTTCAGGCCCAGTGCATTCCAGACATCTTTCTTTATGATCAAAATTCGAAATTGGTGTACCACGGCCGCATTGATGACAACTGGCAGGATGAACGTAAGGTCTTTAGACCCGAACTGAAAATGGCCGTAGATGCTCTCGCCTCAGGTCAAGAAGTCGAGCGTCGGCAGATATCTTCCGTTGGTTCTTCCATTCAATGGCGTTAACTTCCAAAGCAATGAAAAACCGAGACCTTAACAAGATTGATCTCAGCTATCCGTTATTCCAGGGAACAAAAAAGATCTACGTCCCCGGGAAAATATTCCGATACCTTCGTGTTCCTTTCCGTCAGATTGCCTATGGTAATGGAAAATACCTCAATCTTTACGATACCTCTGGACCTTTTACGGATCCAGATATTAAGCTGACGATCAACAAGGGTTTACCGCCTATTCGCAAGACATGGACTGCGCAGGGAGCTGCCGTTGGATCTTCTTCTGGAATATCCCGCAAAAAACAAATAAAGAAGAAATGCCACACGCAGCTTCATTACGCGAAAAACAAGGTGATTACACCTGAAATGGAGTTTGTCGCGATCCGGGAGAATTGCACGCCCCAGCGGGTGCGCCAAGAGATCGCGGCAGGAAGAGCCTTTTTACCAGCCAACGTCAACCATCCTGAGTCCGAACCCATGATCATTGGGCAAAAATTCTTGACCAAGGTGAATGCCAATATCGGCAATTCAGCAGTGAGTTCCGACATTGTTAGCGAAGTTGAGAAAATGATTTGGGCGGTACGCTGGGGAGCTGATACCGTAATGGATCTATCGACGGGTCCTGATATCCATGAAACGCGAGAATGGATTATTCGCAATAGTCCTGTTCCGATAGGTACTGTCCCTATTTATCAAGCGCTTGAGAAAGTGGATGGTGTCGCAGAAGAGCTTACGTGGAATATTTTTCGCGATACGCTAATCGAGCAGGCCGAACAGGGGGTCGATTATGTTACGATTCACGCAGGGATCCGATTGAAAAATGTGCCATTGGCTGCAGGTCGTTTAGCGGGGATTGTTTCACGCGGTGGAGCGGCCTTATCAAAATGGTGCACAAAACATCAAAAAGAAAATTTTCTTTATACCCATTTTAATGAGATCTGCGATATTCTTGCGATGTATGATGTTGGTATTAGCCTAGGGGATGGCTTGCGTCCTGGCAGTATTGCTGATGCTAATGATCGTGCTCAATTCGCGGAGTTAAAGGTTTTGGGTGAGCTTGTAAGGCGTGCCTGGCAAAGCGAAGTTCAGGCGATCATTGAAGGTCCTGGACATGTGCCAATGCATCTGATCAAAGCGAATGTTGACAAAGAAAAACGTTTATGTCATCGAGCTCCTTTTTATACATTAGGCCCCTTAACAACGGATATCGCTCCTGGCTATGACCATATCACATCTGCGATAGGTGCGGCGATGATCGGTTGGTATGGGGCGGCCATGCTCTGTTATGTAACCCCTAAAGAACATCTGGGTCTTCCAAATCGAAATGATGTTAAAGATGGTTTGATCGCTTACAAGATCGCGGCTCATGCGGCTGATCTTGCCAAAGGGCATCCCACTGCTCGTCATTGGGATGACGCACTTTCTTGGGCGCGCTACCATTTTTGCTGGGATGATCATTTTCGATTAAGCCTTGACCCGCAGCGCGCAAAGTCTTTCCATGATGAAACTCTTCCAGAAAAGCATTCCAAAAAAGATCATTTTTGTTCAATGTGCGGACCAAAATTCTGCTCGATGAAAATGACGCATGATATCTCTGAGATCAAGAAGCAATAGGATTTTTTATTGTCGAGAGGCGTAGAGGGGATTGACCTTCGAAAGATGAAGCTTTTCGATCTTCATTTTGTGATGCGCAAGGCATGACAGGATGTCTTGTTTTTGTTCAGGAAAAAGAGCTGCATTTTTAGAAAATAGATCCTGATAATAAGCAACGCCATCTAAAAGGTTTTTTTTGAATTCTTCAAATGTTGCAACTTGGGTTTCTGTCAGCGTACATTTGCAGTGGCGAAGTTGTTCCATGAAATTATCAAGATATAACTGTAATTCTTTGATGAACATATGTGGTCGAGGTTTATTGTTCAAGACATTTGTTCGTCCATAAATATGATCGATCATTTGTGTGAGCGTCATGATGCGGGAGAAATAAGCTAAATTCGGGCCTGGGCAGATTGCGGGATAGCGTTCTTTGTCTTCGGTAACAATCCCGTTTTTCATCAGGACAGACGCCCCTAAATCGAAACAGATGCATGTTTTTACGACAACATCGCTGATCTGGCGGACAGCGTCTGGATCAGCAGATTTGGCAAGCTGATCGATCTTAAGTTTTTGGTATTGACGCGATGCCACGCAAATCGGATGCGGGGTGAATTCGGTGTTAAACGCTAAGTGACCTCTCGGGCAGCGGCTTCCAGGATGGCTGTCGGCAAAGCGCTTTTGTTGAGCAAGGTTGCTTTCTGCTGTCTTAAGATTATTAAAGGGGATTCCCATCGGAGAGGAATTGCTTAAATAAAGGTCGCTTTCATCCGCGTCGATAAGTTTTTGAAGCGTTCGATCATCGACATTAGAAACTTCAGGCACC
>CAZAOD010000015.1:29802-32821 GCA_964486675.1 uncultured Planctomycetales bacterium
CTGTACCATCAGCGCCATAATATTCTTGCAAGAACAGATCTTCTTGGGCTGTGCCGATCCCGCCTTGGACGGTAATCTTTGGGGTTGGAGGGTTATGCGCGGCCATGCTCTTTGAGGCGATGGCTTCATCGTAGATCTTACGCACGCTATCGACAAATTCATCTTTTCGCGTTTTGATCTCCTCTAAAATAGGTCCAAGGAGCAAGCCGTTGGATACGAATGCGTGCCCTCCGCAATTAAGGCCTGATTCGATTCGGTATTCAGAGACCCAAAGACCTTTTTTTGCCAAAAATTTTCCTTGCGTTAAACATGAGCGGTAGTCGCTGACCTTTAATACGATCTTTTTCTTGATCTGTCCTGCCGCATCGCAATAAAAATCTTTAAAGTTCCCAATGTACGCATATAAACGACGATTGAATCCAGCAGAGAGGATTATCGCAGAACTCAGCGTGCTTTGCGCGTATCCACGCAAGGCGGAAAGGGCGTCTGAGAACTCTTCGGGAAGTTCATTGCCTTCAAGGTCATAATTTGTTCGATCAAGCTTTGTCATAATGTTGACATCAATATTTCCTGGTTGGATCTTTTCGCGTAATTCTTCTTGAAGTTTTTGCTTAGAAAGAGCATCCTTTGTTGAAAGCATGATATTGTATAGTTTTTTTACGCAGGATCTCTCAGGAAGCAATTCAAAATATTTTGTTATTTCGCTCCCTTTCTCAAAGGCAGAGGACTTAAGCGCTGTAAATTGCTTGCGAACGATACGGTCCAAGAGATTTAAATATTCAGTGATACGTCTGGCTCTACAGTCAGGATCATGGCGAGATATCTCTTGGTAGGGTTCATTGTATTTCTGACAGTAAAATTTACGCATATATTCGATGAGAGTATCATCGACAAGTGAAATGACCGATGAAATACCATAGCGGGCGACTTTTAGGGGGGTGTCAATAGAAAACCCCGTTCCCATGACAGGAATATGGACTGTGTGAAGTTGTTTAAACATGTTTGTACTATACTTAATATATATATATAAAGCAAGTGCTTTTATATTTTCTGTTTTATTGATTTTTTTACATTCATAGCTTACAATACTCTCCATGACTGACCAATTCTATCAGATGTTGATTCAGAAAAGTTTTCAGAGTTCTATTTTATCGACGCAGGTATGCCGTCAAATATTACAGTCTTCCCGCCTGGATCTTCTTAAGCTTGTCCATGCCGCTTTCGTTGTTCGTAAGCGGTACTGGAAAAAAGATGTGACGATCCACATCATTAATAATGTTCAAAACGGTTCTTGCAGTGAAGACTGTCAATATTGCGCTCAATCACGATCTTCCCGGGCTCCTATCACGACTTATCCAATGAAGTCTGATCGCGAGATCATCGAAGAAGCTCGATCGGCATATTGCTCAGGTGCTTTTCGTTATTGTATGGTGTTTTCGGGAAGAGAGCAGGGGGATCAACGTATTCATCGGCTTGTTGGGATTATTCGCGAGATTAAGCGCAGATTCCATTTAGAAGTTTGTGTATCGTGTGGCTTTGTCACACCTTCTCAGGCTTTGATCCTTAAAAAGGCTGGATTAAACCGTTTAAATCATAACATCAATACGTCTGAACGTTTTTATGGCCAGATTTGTTCAACACACGATTTTAAAAAGCGAATAGAGACTTTGCATGCCGCGCAATCAGCGCGGTTGGAGATTTGTTCAGGGGTGATCGTTGGAATGGGGGAAACCCAGGAAGATATTATTGACGCGGCCCTTGTTTTGCGTCAGCATAAGAATGTTAAGTCCATTCCTGTTAATTTCTTTTTACCGATCGAAGGGATTGGCGTATCGCTCAAGAAAAAGTTGACGCCTGAATATTGCTTACGCGTTCTTTGTCTTTACCGTTTTCTTCATCCCAAGGCGGAGATCCGTATCGCTGCGGGCCGTGAATACCATTTGCGTGATCTTCAGGTTTTAGGGCTGTACGCGGCAAATTCCATTTTTATGGATGGCTATTTAAATGTTCAAGGCGCGTCACGTCTTAAAACTTTACAAATGATCAAAGACGCTGGATTCCATATCCGCTCTGATAAAGATCTTGACGATCTCATTGAAAAAGAGAAAGCATGCAGGAAGGCGCAGAGCGGAAATGATCCATTGACCTTCAAACTAAAAAAAGATTTATTTCGTTTTTGCAACAAGGAGGCAACATGATGATCGAAAATCTTGTGATCATTGGCTCAGGTCCGGCAGGACACACAGCCGCTATTTATGCAGCCAGAGCACAGCTTGATCCTTTGATGTTCGAGGGTCTTATGGCTGGCGGCGTTGCCGCAGGAGGCCAACTGACAACAACAACACAAATAGAGAATTTTCCTGGATTTCCAGAAGGCATTTTAGGAATGGATCTTATGATGCGTATGCGACAGCAATCTATTAACGCTGGCACGCGTATTGAAACAAAAACAGTGGAAAGCGTTGATTTCAGCAAAAAACCGATTGAGATACGCGTTGATGATCATAAAATTTTTGCAAAATCTGTAATCATCGCAACTGGAGCAATTGCTAAGCGCTTAGGGATTGTTGGCGAGGATCGATTTTGGCAGAAAGGAATTTCTGCGTGCGCGGTTTGCGATGGCGGATTACCTGTTTTTCGCAATAAAGTGCTTGCTGTGATTGGCGGCGGGGATACGGCCTGCGAGGAAGCTTTATATCTAACACGTTTTGCGAGCAAGGTTTTGCTTTTTGTCCGCAGGGATGTCCTCAGAGCTTCAAAAACCATGCAGGAGAAAGTTTTAAATCATACAAAAATAGAGATCTTTTGGAAGACCCATGTCGTTGAAGCGTTGGGTGACAAGATGATCCAAAAGATCAAAACGCGCCATGCGGATACTGGACAAGAGTTGATCGTAGATGCTGGCGGTCTTTTTTATGCGATAGGACATCGTCCTAATACGGAATTTTTAAAAGGGCAGCTCGATGTCGATGAAGATGGATATGTCATGACAAGGCCTGGGACTACCCAGACAAACATC
>CAZAOD010000016.1:0-8664 GCA_964486675.1 uncultured Planctomycetales bacterium
CTTTAAAAACCATAATATGTACGCGACCAACGCACCAGACTGGTTCTTTACCGTATACCAGACAATGTCAGCTTTAGAAAAGCTGCCTGAACAAAACGAAACATTCTTTGTTCTCCCCTATGAGCCGCTGTATTACTTTCTGACAAAAAAACAAAGCCCGGTCAAAGAGCTATGTTTCTTTGATTTCATGCATATCCCCATTGATCAAGAAAAAGACATCATTTTGAATCTTGAAATAAAAAAAGTTCGATACGTCCTTCTTTCCAATCGCTGCAACTCTCCGACAGAGCCAAGCATTGGGATCTTTGGAAAGACATATGGGATCTTATT
This sequence comes from uncultured Planctomycetales bacterium, assembly GCA_964486675.1. Taxonomy (GTDB): domain Bacteria; phylum Omnitrophota; class Gorgyraeia; order Zapsychrales; family Aceulaceae; genus CALGLP01. The sequence continues at coordinate 331 of CAZAOD010000016.1, forward strand.
GTCAAATTATCTGGCGAGAAATTTTGAAGTGATAGAAAGTTTCGGGAGCTGGGGACGCCCCGTTGGCTGGATCGACAATCACGCGACCAGGATTCTGAAACGAAAAAGCTTCCTGATCCAACAATAAAATCTAATAAAAAATAGCCCCTCATAAAGAGGAGCTATTTTTTATATATACGGACCGAACGACAAATGACGACATAACTTATGGATGCCCTTTGGGCGACATAAGTTATCTGTCGGAATTTGCTTCGCATATGCTTTTGATATGCGAAGGAACAACTGAAAATTTGAATGGTTTCGCTAAAGCTCAACCACTTCCTCGCTAACGCTCGGTCGCTCGATAGCTATCGCTTGCGGCTCCAAACTGACCAAGTCCATATAAAAAATAGCCCCTCATAAAGAGGAGCTATTTTTTATATATACGGACCGGACGAGATTTGAACTCGCGATCTTCAGCGTGACAAGCTGACATGTTAACCAAGCTACACTACCGGTCCAAAATTTTCGATCAATGGTGGGCAATGGAGGACTCGAACCCCCGACCCTCTGAATGTAAGTCAGATGCTCTAACCAACTGAGCTAATCGCCCAACGGAAGCGTTATATTACAATAAAAGAATTTGACTGTCAAACTCTTTTAACCGCTGATCTTGCCGACAGACATCAAAGAAAAGACCATGGTAAAGATAGCCACAGTCTCGATGATCCCGAGGACGATCAAATAATTCCCGAAACCTTTCCCCGTTTCCCCCAAAGCGTCTGAAGCGCCCGCACCAGCTTTTCCTTGCATCCAAGCGGACATACCGATCGCAAGCCCTCCAAAAAGCCCTGTCCACCACAAAGCTATGCCTTTCGTGGATGACATCAAGATCGCGTTCATCAAAATCATGCCATAGATCGTTTGCGATAAAGGGGCTCCCACGAATGCCGCTAACAAAAATGGGGCTTGTTTATTCTGCGCGAAACATTTTTTCCACGCGCCTACCGCTGCCATACCGGCCGCTCCCGCGCCTAATCCAGAGCCAACAGCCGACAACCCTAACGCCGCAGCAGCGCCAAGGTCCTGAAATTGAGTCAATGTGTTTGCGTCCATCGCTTTCTCCTTTTTAAATTTTTTCTTGTTTGACCTTACATAAAGGGTCATAAGCGACCCCTGACCATTCCATCTTTAAATGACTTGAGAATTCTAGGATGTTCAGACGAATACCGTGGACCATGATCGCCATAAAGCCCAATGTAAGATTAAGCGCGTGTCCAACGAACAAAATAAGAACGGCAGCCGTTGCAGAAGAGAATGTTTTAAATCCTAACCCTAAGGCCATCTGATTAAAGGCATCCGCGACCGCCACCGATGCCAACCCAACAGCCGCAAGGCGGATATACGAAACGACATCCGTGAACATATTAACAATGCTCATCAAAAGATTGCCCAGCCCTATCCCCGCTGTTTTTAAGATGTTCGTTGTTGGCTGATGAAAGAATATCGCAAGGAACCCTCCGCTATAAAGTAATGCATAAGCAAAGGATGGCAAGGCTTCATTTAAAATAAGCGTTCTTGCCAAAAAGAACATGAACCATAAGATACCGATCCATCCCAGCTCCGCTAAGGCCATAGTAGACGGCATCTTGATCAGCGCACGCCACGCATGGGCGATACTTAGATGTAGCGCGCCCAACAAAAAACAAAACATCTGAATATGCCGTGTTTCGCTCAGCCAAGGAAGCAAAGGCCTCAATGACGGTACAAGACTTTGGCCGAAAAAGACCCCTGTCAACGCTCCCCAGACGATGACACAAGCGCTAAAGATATACATCAAATAAATAGGCTTTTTGTCTTGAGCGCTTCTTTTACTTTTCCAATGAAAGAATATTGTCCCGCAAAGGATAATGATGCCATATCCAGCATCACCGATAAGCATACCGAAAAAAAGAGATAAAAATAACAAAAAAACAAGGCTGATATCCAACTCTTGATATCCAGGCAAGATATTCATGATCCCAAAGATCGGCTTTATAAGCTCGACCCAAGGAGCATTACGGATCAACGTTGGAACGCGATCGTCATTCCCAGGGTCTTCCGCGACCAAACCCCATCGATGTTGACGCGCAAGTCCCTGCAAGCGGGCAAAACTTTCGGATGGACAGAAACCTTTTAAATATAAAAGACTTTCCTGGTCGCCCATGCCGGCTAAGGCTTGCTGGAGCCGCAAGTCCGAGATTTTTACTTGGCGATATTGCTCAAAAACCTTGATATAGGCACACCTTTGCCTAAGCTCTGCCTCAAGCTCAAGAATTTTCTTTTCATCTAGATCTTGCAAGCGCAACATATCCTCAAGCCCTAAGACTGGCAACAATACCTCAGCAAAAGGCAGCGCGATCTCTTGATGGCTGACAAGAACGCAGTGCGCGATCTTATCCTGTGTAAAAATAACCTCACAAACAATCTCTTGCGGGACTTGAGCTAGCGCCGTCTCGGGGATCTTGTAAAGCTTCACATGAAATCCCTTTTCTCGAAGGCGCGCAATATCCGCAGGCTGAAAATCACCCCACGCCCGCCACTGCTGGATCAATGCCTGCCGCTTAATGACATCCTCCTTAAGCCCAGATAATCGGTCGAACGCATGAATGGTAGACGCTATCACATCCTGCGCGTCTTCAAGGTCTTCTTGCGCGATCGATGGAAATGAGCACAAATACGCCAAAACATCCCCTATCTTCATGATTTGATCCTGCAATACGGAAATATCATTTCCTTCAGGAAGCTTTTGGTGCTCAACGTGGACAAGCCCAAGTTCCCGTAAACGATCGACGGCATCGCAGGCGTCCTTACGCTGAACGATCAAAAATATCTTTTTCATCGCAACGATCATAGCGCAACCCCTGCCAAAACAGCTTTCTCGATCTTTTTCTTCGCGACCTTGCTGACGCCCACCGCGCTCGCCTGCTGATCCCCTAAATAAATCCGGATCGTGCGAATATTGCTCACGCATTCCGGTATCTTGACCTTCTCAAATAAATTCACCCGCTGCGTTGTGATCATCAGTTCGCGGTGAAGCACATCCACTTGCTTTCTGATCACATGAATCTCGACCATCAAAGAGCAAAATATCCGCAACTGAACGATCCCAGCATCCACCCACAAAGGCATGCGAAAGAGATCATAATCAATAACAGCAAAAATAACATTTTTAAAAATAGGAATATCCGCTCCGGCCACATTCTGAGTTTCCCAACGGATCTTTTCAGGAGTGATCCACGGCTTGATGTCCACGCCCGGATCAGCGAACAGCCCAGCCCAGGAAAGGATCTCTTGGCGGATCGCGGAGAGCTCTGATTGTTTTTTCTCCAGTTCTGCGCGGATCTGAAAGATCTTGATCTGAAGTTGTTGCTTCTTAAGCTGCAGCGTTGGCAAATAATGCGCGAATTGTTCTAAGCTGTCACGTTGACGCTTTAGCTCATTCTTTGTTAATTTGACTTTGGACATGGATTATTTTTTCCGCCAATATTTTTCAACTAAAGCATTTTTCATACCAATCTCTGCCGGCTCAAACACCTCGGACAAGATATCCCATCCAAGGTCCAATGCTTTCTCCAAGGGGATATTGACTGATAAATCCATCATTTCTTTTTCAAAGCGCTGTCCGTATCTTAACAACTTCTCATCCCAGGCGCTCATGCGAAAACCCATCGAACGCTTTTCCAGCGTTTCTCGATACTGCGCGTACAACTGGATCATGCGGTCCATGATCGCACGATGATCGTCGCGGGTCTTACCGTTGACCTGCTGCTTTAAACGGCTTAAAGACCCGAAAGGTTCAATACGCCCGCCCTTAAGATAAAACTGGCCTTCAGTGATATAGCCGGTATTATCCGGCACAGGATGCGTGACATCATCCCCGGGCATAGTCGTGACCGCCAAAACCGTGATGGATCCGGCAGAGTCAAAATCAACCGCCTTTTCATAACGCTTCGCGAGTTGGCTGTACAGGTCTCCTGGATAACCGCGGTTAGAAGGGATCTGCTCCATCGTGATCGCAACTTCCTTGAGCGAGTCGCAAAAGTTCGTCATATCCGTCAACAAGACAAGGACGCGTTTTCCTTGAAGCGCGAATTGTTCCGCAACCGCTAAGCACATATCAGGGACCAATAAGCATTCAACAGTAGGATCTGATGCTGTATGAATGAAAAAAATGGATTTCGATAGAGAGCCATGTTGCTCCAGCGTGTCACGGAAAAAAAGATAATCATCATGCTTTAATCCCATGCCCCCTAAGATGATCAAATCAACCTCAGCCTGCATAGCGATACGCGCTAAAAGCGGGTTGTAAGGCTCACCGGCCACAGAGAAGATCGGCAGCTTCTGGGATTCGACCAAAGAATTAAAAACATCGATCATCGGAACACCGGTGCGGATCATGTTGCGAGGGACAATGCGCTTGGCCGGATTGACCGATGGCCCGCTAATGCTGATCAGGTTGTCCATTAAGGCGGGTCCATGATCACGCGGCTTTCCGCTTCCTGTAAATATCCTTCCCAATAAATTCTCTGAAAAAGAAACTTGCATCGGATGTTTTAGAAAGCGCACCTTGTCATTGGTAGAAACACCTCGGCTGCCTTCCAGCACTTGCAAGGATACGCGCGCGCCATCCAAGCGGATCACTTGCGCCAAAGACACGCCTGCGCGGGTTTGAACTTCCGCAAGCTCTCCATAGCCAACATCCGCTGCTTCGACGGTAATAACGTCTCCTGCGATCTGAATGATCTCGTTATATGTTTTGTGCATAAGTTACCTTTGTTTACTGTTGATATACGATTCCAAGTCCTGACGCGCCTGCTGAAACGGCTGCGAATCAAAGGCCAGCGTGTTCCAATTAATGAATTTTTGTCTTATATTAAGAAAGAACTTCCTGGCTTCATCTTTTTCTGAAAAGGAAAATTCTTTATTGACCACCTTTAATAACACATCAAAAACAGATTCTTGGCGTTTAGCCGTTGTAGCCTCATCCACTTCATCAAAAGCGTTTTGTTGTAGATAAACAGCGTCAAAGAAATCGCCCTTGAGATAATCCATAAAGTCTTCCATGGATGTCCCTTCTTCTCCGACGACTTTCATCATCTGGCTGACTTCTTCGCCGCGCTTTAATATCATGACCCCCTGACGCGCTTTATCTTTATCAATAAAACTTTCGTATTTGCTCCAGCTTTGCAAAGGATCGATCGCCGGATACTTACGGGCATTGGCGCGGTCGCGGGAAAGGCCATGAAATGCGCCGACGACCTTAAGTGTGGATTGCGTCACAGGTTCTTCAAAGTTTCCCCCCGCGGGACTCACGGTCCCACCGATAGTGATCGACCCCGTTGTGCCATCGCGCAGCTGAACAACACCCGCGCGCTCATAAAAAGACGCGATGCGTGTTTCTAAATATGCAGGAAATGCTTCATCCCCGGGGATCTCTTCCAAACGGCCAGACATCTCGCGCATCGCTTGAGCCCAGCGAGACGTTGAGTCTGCCAACAGCAGAATATTAAGCCCCATCTGTCGATAATATTCCGCGATCGTGACCGCTGTATAAACACTCGATTCGCGTGCGGCCACAGGCATAGAGCTCGTGTTACAGATAATAATGGTCCTATCCATCAAGGTTTTTCCTGTTCGCGGGTCAACGAGCTCAGGAAAAGTTTTTAACAACTCCACAACCTCACCGGCGCGTTCACCACAAGCTGCGACAACAACGATATCCACTTCCGCATGGCGGCTTAACAAATGCTGCAAGACTGTCTTTCCCGCGCCAAAAGGCCCTGGCGTGCAAAAAGTCCCGCCAACGGCGACAGGAACAAGTGTGTCGATAATACGGATCTTGGTAACCAACGGTTTCTGAGGTTTTAATTTCTTTACATATGCCTGGACTGGGATCTTGACAGGCCAAACCATTTTCATGGTCACAGCATGTGTATGCCCTTGGCTGTCACGCACCTTGGCCAAAGGAGTGAGAAGATCATAGGTTCCCTGAGAGACGATCTCCAGAACTTCCAGCTCTCCCGTCAAGTCAAAAGGGATCATGATCGCGTGTTCAAAGATCTTCTCTGGTACAAAACCGATCTTAACGCCACTGCGCACCTTGTCGCCTTTTTTGACCAGAGGTGTAAATTCCCACCGCTCTTTTTCATTAAGCGCGTTAAGATAGATCCCGCGCTCTAAAAAGAACCCATGTTCTTGCGCTAAGCGTTGCAAAGGGTTCTGAAGTCCATCGAACACCTGCCCCAATAAACCAGGCCCAAGCTCAACGCTCAACAGTTCTCCTGAGAAATCAACACGATCACCGCATTTGACCTCATACGTATCTTCAAAGACCTGAAGCTCAGCCCTTTTGCCGCGCACACGGATTACCTCTGATTTTAAACGATGTTCTCCTTGGTGCACATACGCCACTTCATTTTGGATCACGCGATCAGTGAACTCAACGGAGACCATGTTCCCGTTGACGCCGATCACACGCCCTGTTCTCTGCTCTGCTGCCATACACCACTCCTTTGCGGCTAAACTTGAATTTTCTCAAATATCTCTACTTGATGATAACGCTCAAAAGCATCCTCACCTTGTCCAGAATGGATCACATGATAACGATCAAGGATCTGAAGCTTTAAACCATAGACCATCAAAACCTCAAGATCAAAAGAATGCCCTACGCTATATTCATCCAGCTTTTCCCAGCGCAGCTGATCGATCGCTTTTTCTGCTTGCAAAGGGTTAGGGATCTTCATGATCTGGCCCAACCGTTCGACCACATCCAAAGGCACATACCCATCCCCTTGCGTGAATTCTCCAGGATCTTGCCCAAACTTTTTCGCTCGAAAACGAACGATCTCATTTTTAAGGCGCCGATTAAGATCCGTCCATTGATCAAGAAAAGGATGAGCACCCTGGGAATCGATGGCCTCTAAAACAGCTCGAGCCAGAAGATCAAAATCTCCCGGATCCAAATACTGCTGCGCATCTTTTAAGAACGCAGCATAAAGAATATTTGCTGGCTTCTCAAAAGATAATGTTGGCAAACTCGCCACAAAATAATAATAGGAACAGGACATAACGATCTTTATTTTGATTTAGGCGCGCTTTTTATCCACTCGGCGATCTGCGGATTTAAAGAAGCGCTGATGTACTCGGTCAAACCTTGGTCAGAAAAATCAAACGAGGATTTGCCTGCGTCGAAGCTGATACGAAAACCAGACCCTAGATCTTCCGCGGGCCGTAAGATAATCTCTTTTTTGATCTCTTTTTGAAGTTTTGCAAGAACATGCTCCGCAAATTTTTCTTTATCTTTAGCAGGGAGCTCAACGATCACATCCGCAGAAGATCGCTCAAAAGACTTTCCCGCGAGTTCTTTGATAAGCTCAGCCATGGACTCTACAGTTAAAGCGCTGCGCACCTCTTTTAAAATGATCCCGTTTAAAAAAACCAAGATCTCTTTGCGCAAAGTCAGCATCATATCGCGATTTGCCTGTCGAATGGACATCTGAGCGCTCTGCTCTAGCTTGTGAGATTCTTCCTGGGCTTTTTCGATCAATGCCTGCGCTTTCTTTTCAGCTTCTTTAATGATCTTTTCTGCCTGAAGCTTTGCTAAAGACTCAATATCCTGCGCTTTTTTCTCAGCCGCTTCAATACCTTCTTGTTTGATCTTATCGATCAATTCCTGTACTTGCTTAACCATAACCTACTCCTTTTCATCTCACCCTTGCTGAATGTCATCTAAAATACCTTTGGCCGCTTGCAAAGGGTCTTGAGCTGCTATGATCGGACGGCCAACAACAAGAAAATTGCTGCCATTTTTGATCGCCACAGAAGGCGTAGCCACGCGCTTCTGGTCACCAACATCCGATCCTGCAGGACGGATACCTGGCGTTACGATCAAAAAATCTTTACCGAATTCCTTGCGTAGCATTGCCGCTTCCTCAACTGAAGCCACGACACCATCAAGCCCGGCTTTGTGAGCGATCAACGCCCTCTCAAGAACAAGCGCCTGCGTGTTCTCTTGACGGGTCTCGCTGGTCAGCACGGTGATCCCCAGCGCCAAAGGTCTGCGCACAGCCCTTTGGTTGGCCGTATTCCGCGCTGCTTCAACGGCTCTGGTCAACATCTCCTGGCCGCCTGCGATATGCATCGTATACATTAAAACCGTGCAATAGTCTGCGCTTCCTTGATGGCCAACATCTAAAGATCGAATAGCCGCGGCTACAGCGCTGGCAACAGTATTAGGAATATCATGATACTTCAGATCCAAAAAAACCTCTTTACCTTTCGCCTGTACGTAGCGAACAATGACCGGGCCACAAG
>CAZAOD010000016.1:8674-26202 GCA_964486675.1 uncultured Planctomycetales bacterium
ATCCACGACCGGCGATAATGTGTTCACAAGGCCTCTGGCTTGTTCAAAGGTGTCGACATCTAAGGCGACGATCAATTTTGGCTGCGAGCAATTTGTCATGATGTTCGTAAGCTCCCGATGATATCGTGAATATCAGATACACGATGCTGTTTCATGTACGCTTTGATCCCCTGAAGGATCTTTAAAGGCGCCTGCGGGTCCACAAAATTAGCGGTTCCAACAGCGACCATCGTAGCACCCACGATCAAAAACTCTAAAGCGTCTTCCGCGGTCATGATCCCGCCCATCGCGATGATAGGGATTATAACACGCTTTTTGACATCGTAAACCATTTTTAACGCAATAGGCTTGATCGCCGGACCGCTCAGGCCTCCAGTTACATTGCCAAGAACCGGCCTTCGCCTATGAACATCAACGGCCATAGCAGAAAAAGTGTTGACCAAACTAACCGCATCCGCGCCCGCTTCCTGAGCGGCGAAAGCCACGGCGGCTATATCTGTCACGTTAGGCGAAAGCTTAGCGATCAAAGGCTTGGCTGAGATCTTTTTCAAAGCCGCGACAACCTCATGCGTTGCGGCCGGATCTTGAGCGATCAGCTTTGTATGCTTAAGGTTCGGACATGATAAATTCAGCTCGATCAGACTAACGCTTTCTTCCTGGCTGAGCCTTGTCACGAGTGCTTCAAAATCATTATGCTGATAGGCTGAAACACTAACGATCAACGGCATCTTAAACTTTGCAAGATCTGGAAGCTTATGCTCCAAGAAATGGTCCAGCCCATCGTTTTCAATGCCGATCGCGTTGATCATGCCTGAGGCTGTTTCAACAATACGCGGTGAGGGATTGCCCTCGCGAGCAGCAAGCGTAATGGTCTTGGGAATGAAAGCGCCAAGCTTTCTTATATCCGAAGTCTTCACATATTGAGGAACATAACCGAACGTTCCAGAAGCGATCGTGATCGGGTTCTGAAAATTAATATGTCCTATGGAAACGTTGAGTTTCATGTTCATTTAAAGAATATCATGTTCAGCCCAAGGATGATCAGGAACACGCCAAAGGCTTTTTTAAGATGTAGCCCTGAAACTTGTTGGATCCAATCCGCGCCTAGGTATGAGCCGAACACAAACCCCAGGCAGACAAAAACAGCGACAGGCCAAAGAATGTGGCCTTCTTGATGGTAACGCAAGACCGCCAAGATGCTGATCGGTGGCAGCAAGATCGCAAGACATGTTCCTTGCGCCTGATGCTGCGTCATCCCAAAAACATAGACTAACGCTGGAATGATGATCGCACCGCCGCCAATACCAAAAACACCGCTGAAGACACCTCCCATAAGCCCTATCAAAAGATACAGAACATATTGCATATGGACTCCTTTAAAGAATAATTTCTTGAAGATCAAAGACCGGCCCATCGTGACAGACCGTTCGAAAACCTTTTGTTGTCTTGATCGAACATCCCAAACATACACCCACGCCGCACGCCATGACTTCCTCCAAAGACGCTTGCCCTGAAAGACCATGGGTCCTGGCAAAATCCTGAACGCATTTGATCATCGGTTTTGGGCCGCATGCATAAAGATAGGTCGACGCCTGAAGATCTATCTGAGGAAAAAGAACGGAAACACGCCCCTGCGCGCCATGACTGCCATCATCTGTCGCGACATGAACACGACAACCGTTTGCTTTAAATGCTTGCAAAGAAAATACATGCTCCTGATCGCGAGCTCCGTATAAAAGGATGAGTTTATATTTTTTCTTCTTGAGAACATCCGTAAGCGCTAAAAAAGGTGCTACGCCAACCCCGCCGGCGATCATCACGACCTGCTTTATTCCTGGCGGAGGAAGCCTAAACGATGTTCCCAGCGGCCCCAAGCAATCAATGCTTTCACCTTTTTTCTTTTCCGATAAAATACGCGTCCCAAGGCCCACAACATCATACAGGATATCAACCGTTTTCTGGGCGCGAAAAATGCTAAAAGGCCGTCGGAAAAAAGGTTTTAGCCCATTGGCTACGCGCACATGGACAAACTGCCCTGGCAAAACCCTTTGCGCAAGCCCGGGCGCTTTAAGCGACAAACAAAAAAGCCGCGAGGTCATTTTTTGATTCTTAACGATCGAGCATGTATATTGACACTTGATCATTTCTTGATCCGGTAATGAATAAATAAGCTTGTCGCGAATACAACAGCCGCAAGGCAAAACAAATAAATAATACGCTGCGGGTCAAAGACCCCATAGATGATCTTCTCCTGCAAAAATTCTAACGCGATCGCCATAGCCGGCAAGCTGATCAGGTTGAATCGCTCCTTAGTGCTCCAGCATAAATTCCATGGAAAAGCTTTCTTGACGTTCAATGTCAATAACGTTTTGATGTGCGGAAAAAATCTCGGGATCCTGACGCAAAAATCTTCATATTCTTTGCCGAACATATTCTTAAGGTGCGCTTCTTCTTTCTCGATCTGAACATTAAAGCGCGCCAAGAATACGGCCGTATAAAGGATCAAAAACCACCAAGGCCAAACGATCAAAAGAAAGCCTGCGCCGATCATGTATGTCCCTAGATACATCGGGTTACGCGTGAACGTGTAGGGGCCGCTGATGACAAGCCCGTGTCCTTTTTGGGAGAATTCTTTTTTATACCCACGAGCGACCATGCGCAGATAAACCCCTTTAAAGATCACGATAAATCCGATAAAATCAACGATCTCATCCCAAAAAATATTCTGACTATACAGCGCAGGAAAACAATAAAGCAAAATCGTGATGACAACCGTTGATAACATGATCGTTCCGTCGATCTTAATGCGTTGCTTCATACTTCTCCGTTCAGATTAAAGATTGTTCATAAGACGCTGGATCTTTTGTCGTAGCTGCGTCATGTTATGAGCTTTGATCATGCCCTTGATGCCCCATCCCCCAAAGTCGATCACAGGCCGCTTGAACACAAGGCCATAGCAGATCTCGCAATTGGTGCCGTGGCTTCCCTCAAGAGCGATAACGATATCCGCGCAGGAAGCCACAAAACAATTACGCGCGTAACCAATGGATGTTGGTAGCGCGAGGTCAATATAAGGATTGGCATCCTTCTTATCTCTCCCTGGCAAAAGCCCGATCGTCATACCACCGTGCTCTTGAGCGCCTTTGGCCGCTTGCTCCATGACCCCGCCAAGTCCACCGCAAACCAACGTGGCTCCAAGCTCGGCAATGAGTGCTCCGACCTGGTAGGCTTTGCGCGCCTTTTTGCCTGCCGCGTCATGGCTTCCAATAACGGAAATAGTGACTTTCTGCTTTCTCATTATCACGCCTGATAAGAAATTTTTCCACTACAAATCGTTGTTTCTACAAGCCCTTTGAGCGTCTGCCCGATAAATGGTGAATTCTTGGATTTCGAAACGATCATCTCTTCTGTCAAAACCCACTCCTTTTGAGGATCAACGATCGTAATATCCGCGCTTTTACCCTCCGCGATCTCGCCTTTATCCGCAAGCCCAAGGATCTTAGCTGGCATAAACGACATCTTCTCGACAAGAGTGCTCCAAGTAACGCACTTTGTATCCACGAGCTCGCGGACAGCAAGCCCGAGGGCGGTTTCAAAACCGATCATGCCAACAGGAGCCGCGTCAAATTCCAACTCCTTTTCTTCGCGTGCATGCGGCGCATGATCAGTGGAGATGCAGTCGATCGTACCATCCTTAATCCCAAGTTTGATGGCTTGCACATCGTCTTTCGCACGTAAAGGCGGATTGACTTTCGTGTTTGTGTTAAAACTTTGCACTGCTTCCTCGGTCAACGAAAAATGATGAGGACAACTTTCCGCGGTCACAGCCACACCTTGCTCTTTCGCCTGACGAATCAGTTCCACAGAGCGCTTAGCGCTAATATGGCAGAAATGGATACGTGTCTTGAGATATCGGGCGAGCTCAATATCGCGCGCCACGATCATCGTCTCCGCGATGTCGGGGATCCCCTTAAGGCCCAAAAGTGTTGAATAATATCCTTCGTTCATGGACCCCCTAGAAATGGTCGGATCTTCACAATGTTCCATAATGATCATATTCGCCATTTTCGCGTACTCAAGCGCGTGACGCATAAGCTGACTGTTGTAGACCGTCCGTCCGTCATCAGAAAGAGCTGCGCATCCAGCCGCCTTCAACTCTAAGATATCAGAAAGCTCTTCGCCTTTTTCACCTTTAGTGATCGCGCCGGCCGGCAGCACATGCACAAGCCCAACTCGTTTGGCTTCTTTCAGTATCCCTTCCACGATCTTGGCATTATCAATAACAGGGTTGGTGTTAGGCATGCAAACGATCGTCGTAAATCCTCCCTTAGCCGCGGCACGCGAACCGGTCTCAATGGTTTCTTTATGCTCAAAACCTGGCTCGCGCAAATGACAATGCAGGTCGATCAAGCCCGGCAAAACATATTTCCCATTCGCCTCAATAGTTTTATCAGCAGAATCCAGGATCTTAGAAGCGATCTTTGTGATAACACCGCGTTCGATCAAAATATCCTGAGGTTCTTTGCTGATATTCGTGTGATTAACGATAATGGCTTTTTTGATCAAGATAGGCATCATTTTCCTCACTTTTTCTTAAGAAACTTTTTCTTTCTTGCCAAACAGCAAATATAGGATCGCCATACGAACCGCGACCCCGTTAGTGACCTGCTCTAAGATCACCGAATTGATCCCGTCCGCGACCTCAGCGGAGAGCTCAACGCCGCGATTGACCGGCCCGGGATGCATCACAAGGACGTCTTTTTTCGCGTTCTTTAATTTTTCTGTTGTCAGGCCAAAATGTTGAACGTACTCGCGAATCGATGGTAAATATTTCTCTTCCTGGCGTTCTTTTTGTAAACGCAAGAACATCAGAACATCCGCGCGCGGCAAAACGTCGTCCAGCTTATGCGTTATGGCAACACCTTGTTTCTCTATGCCCGGCGGCATTAAAGTTGTCGGAGCGCATAGTGTGACATGAGCACCCATTTTTACAAGGCCGTTGATATTCGAACGCGCTACGCGTGAGTGCAGCACGTCACCGATGATCGCCACATGAAGCCCTTCAATGCGCCCCAAGCGCTCCTGGATCGTGAACATGTCCAACAAGGCCTGGGTCGGATGCGCCCGGCAACCATCGCCAGCATTAATGACGCCAGGTTTAAGCGCGCGAGCCAAAACATGCGCGACCCCGGCGCTCTTATGCCTCACGATAATCATATCCACGTTCATCGCCTCAATATTCTTTGCCATATCAAGAAGCGTTTCTCCTTTTTGGGTCGAGCTTGTGCTGACGGTCACATTCAGCGTGTCCGCGGACAAACGCTTGGCGGCCAGCTCAAAAGAGATACGCGTGCGCGTGGACGGTTCAGCAAAAAGCATAACAACGGTTTTACCGCGCAAGGCGGGAACTTTCTTGATATCCCGCGTGGAAACCTCCTTGAACGCTTTGGCCGTTTCAATGACCCGTTCAATGTCTTCGCGGGTCAAATCACTTAAATCCAGAAGATCCCCATATTTCCAGCCGATCATTTGTCCCCCCGTTTTTTAACAACAACCTCATCTTCTTTTTTCCCGATCTCCTGCAAGACCACGCACACATCTTCATCCACAGCCGTCGGGATATTTTTACCCACATAATCAGCCCTGATAGGAAGCTCGCGATGTCCCCGATCGATCAAGACCGCCAGTTGAATGTTCGCAGGCCGGCCGAAATCGGTCAAGGCATCCAATGCCGCGCGGATGGTGCGTCCGGTAAAAAGCACGTCATCGACAAGGATCACTTTTTTATCCTTAATATCAAAATCGATCAAGGTCTCTCGCAGAACCGGTTGCGTGTTGGCAATCGCCAGGTCATCCCGATACAGCGTGATGTCCAGAACACCCACCGGCACCTCAACACCTTCGATCTCTTTAATACATTTCTGCAATCGATCCGCCAAGATCGCCCCACCGGTTCGAATGCCGATCAGGCAAAGATTCGCAACGCCCTTATTCTTTTCTAAGATCTCGTGTGCCAGACGCATTAGCGACCTTCGAATCGTTTCCTTGTCCATAATTCTTGAATTTTGCACTGTTTTCTCCTTTTTTATGCAAAAAAAATCCCCACTCTTTTAAGATGTGGGGTTCATAGTCTGTTCGTTTTTACTCGCCATTTGACTCCTTACCGAACTCGCAGGTTCAGCTTAAAGGTCCTTATTTGTCCTCAAATATAACACCACCTGTTCGCCTTGTCAAGAAAGGAAAAAGGCACTCAGCCCTTGCTTAATGCAAAATCTTGCTGGGTTTGATCCTCACCCATACCCAGAAAACCTTGAAAATTGTAAATTGGGACGATATTAATAATGACCGGCACAAAGCCAGGGATATTTTCCAAATCCACCCCCTGCCATTCAGGCGGCAGGTTGAATTGGATGAACGATGAGCCCGTGCGCTTAAGCTCAAGATTAGCAGCATTAAGGTCAATGCCGCCAACCGCGCTGCTGCTTTGCTCTTCAAAAACTTTTTTAGCCGCCGCGTTGCCAAGAAACGAAGCATGATCAAGACTCCATTGCACGCTTCTATTTCTTATGTTGTCCTCATATGGCTCAACATCCATTGTCTTAAGGAATGTGCGGACCTTCTGCCTGATAACGCTTGGGATCTGCTCGACATTGTCTACAGGCCAATAATAAACTTTGTCAATGTAGACAAGAAAATCGAGAGCCGCTATGTTTCCCTGCTGGGCATCGCTGATCGCCCTATCATAAAATCCTTCCTGAGTAATAAAGTGCCTCGCGCGAAGGTTGTTAACAAGGCCATAGGCAGAGATTGTCAAATTCTTTGCTTCTTTATAATCCCCGGCTTGCGCCTTTTTGATGCGATCAATAAAAAACTCTTGCTCGTTTGAAGAAACCATCATCATAAAAGTTCCATTAATAATTTTCTCTTTCGCGCGGTAATCAGTCGTATATTTTTCAACTCTTTCTGCGTGTTTAACCGATATGTTTTTTCCAGGCATAGGAAAGTCGAGCCGCGGCCGCTTGATAGCCTTAGCCTTAAAAGTCCTTACCGCAAGGCTCTCAGGCTGAGGATTAAAATCCCCGTTTTCTGCAAAAAATCTATCTTCTGAAGCAATAAAAATAGGAGTGCCTCCTTCGACCCGATTCATAAGATAATTATGCTGGTTATAATCTGAATGTTCATTGGCTGATCGCCAACGCGCTAAATTCCATAAAGGGTCAACAGAATGCAAAGCTCTTCGATTGATCGAGAGATCAAGCGTGTACTGAGAATTACCCTCTACATCTAAGCTAGAAATCACAACCCCAAATCCTCCATGTTGAACCAAATTTTTTGCCAGCTCTGATGTTGTATCCGCGCGCGCAATGTTCTGGATGCCTTTATCTTTTAGAGCCGTGAATGCCTGTTCCGCAATGCTGATCCTGTTGGTATTCACAGAGAACATCGCAAAGGGATTGGCTTCCGCCAGCTTTTCAACAGTCTGCATGAACTCGTCTTCCTTGCCCTCTTCACCCACAAGAGCGCATAGGGCTTTGATTAACTGAACAGATTGCTGTGAGGGCTGGACACGAAGAACATTGTTGACCATCTGCATCATGTCTTGGGCCTTAAGTGATCGCTGGACGTCCTCGGCAACCGCCTTGCCGCCCAAGATCATTTTCTTCATCAAGTGCACAACTTCTTTTCTGCTCTCAGGAATTTTGTACGCGCGGCTATACTCTTCTTGCGGCAGGATAGAAAACAGCGGTTGTTGGGCTCGAACGATATCTGCCAAAGATCCCGCGCCGTCCTTTTCATCTTCCTGGGATTTTACGGTCAAAGGGGATGCTCCTGAGGGCTGGGGATCAGCGGCCTCTTCCCCAAGAATGGATCGATACACTCGTTGAATATTGTATCCATTAAAATTTTCTTTCATGCTTATTTCTTCTGCTTTAGCTGATGAGAATTTCTTTGCCAAGGAATTAATCTGAGGACGATTGCTTGTCGCGCCTGGCTCCAGCGTTAAATAAACGCCTTTAACATCTTCAGGTGCTCTTTTACGGACAACCTTAATAAGCTCGCGCATAAAATCTTCCATATTATAATTATCTGCTAAATCTTCGATTGGATTGATAGCGCGCAATATCCACACCTTGTCGTCTTTGGTTTGATTCTCAAGAATGAGAACAGAACCTAAGATCTGCTCTCCAGAGCCTAAATCTCCAGAAAAAGGAATAGCGCCTACCATTGTCGGATGGTTCAAGGTGTCTTTGACGGAAATTTTTGTATAGCAAGCATTCCCAAAAGAACCTGCCAAGGCCAAAAACAAACCTCTTGTGATCGGACGGAATTTAAGGTCTAAGGTATCCTCTAGCTTTTCTCGTCTCTCCAGGGCTTCTTTAAAGATCTTTGTCTTAAAAACATTTAAGATATGGCTCGCCTTCTCTGAGTCCTTTAGCACGTGGTCCTTAAGCAAGTTCTCTTTGAAGGTCAGGATACCTGAAAGCGCGCTCACATCTAATCCGTTCTCAAGGATTTCTTTAATTTTTTCCTGTTGAGCCGGATATTGAATAAATGCATCCACGATAAGCGATAAATTAAAAAGTGTCGAGAAGTCGTTATCCTTAAGAAGAAAGCTGTTGCCATTAAAGATCATCACTTCTTCGATGTCGATCATTTTTTCTTTTGCTTGAACACTACGAGTCAGTTCCTGAAGGATACGTATATTCTTTTCAATATTCTCTCTGGCTTTTGGATTTTGCTGTTCTAGAGCATCAAGCATGAGCGCGTTCTCTTTGGCGCGAAGATATTCAACCCACTGGTTCTGCATCAACGAAAAGATTTTTTCTTCTTTCTGGCCCTGAACAATATCCAACGCTTGTTCAAATAGCTTACAATAACGTGTGAACATTTCTTTTTCATCTATCGTAAAATCGATCGAACCCATCTTATGAATGGCAGCTGCTTCTGCTTTGTTGCGTCTAATGTTTTCATCTAAAACAGGTGCAGTGCTTTGAGCTTGTTGATACTCACTAAAAATTTGAGACAAGCTTAGGCCTCTGACAACGCCGTGCGACCAAGAACCAGCAGAAAAGCGCAAGATCCAGACAGCCAAAGCCGTTAAAAGCGGCGATGTCAAAATTTCCTCCGTCAACGCTTCTTGCTGGAAAATGGATTTTCGCAGACTGTCCACTTGTCGCTTAAGCTGATGGATACCTTCAGCACCGGTCTGGCTCAAGGCCTTGTCAAGCGCATAAGTTTGTACCTCAGGCGCGTCTAAATCCTTGCCTTGGATCAGGTGTTTATAAACTTTAAAAAGATCCGAAGAAACCAACGGCCCAAAATCCTTATAATAGTGTTCTAAAAATATTTTCCATTCTTCTTGAGAGTTTTCCTGCATAATATTTGTTCTGCACCATGCCTTCATTTCTCTTAAAAAAGAAAGTTGTTTGTCCCGACTGACATTCTGCAGGAAATAATCCAGAACATACTCGCGCGCTTGCGAAGAAAGATTGCCAGAAAAAAGAACTTCCGTAAAACCATCAAATGCTTCCATAAGTTTATCGTTAGAGATTTTGAGAATATAGTCAATAAGGTCTTGATTAGTGCTCTCGAATAAAATAGCCAATGTCGTTACTTTCTTGGATTTAAAGGTCTCCGGATTCTGACGCGCCATATCGATAAATTTAACGACCTGCTTTTCAAACTTATCAAGATCGTTCCCGTTGATCTCTCGACCCTTAAAGATGATCTTTAATAAATCACAGCTTGTCTCTCCAAGGGCATCCTTTGTCCCCTTTATAAAAGAAAAGATTGTTGGCCAATAAGCCTCTGCCCATCCTCCATGAAAAAAGTGCAAAGTGCTCATAAGGCTATCAACGATCCTTGCGGTTAGACGCGTGGAACTCTCCCGAGCGATCTCTTCTGATTCTGCAAGATCCTGCCCCCAGAAAGCAATAAAATTTCTTGCTAAGACTGCCGACAAAAGAACCTTCTTCTCATCCATCGACAAGTCGACCTCCTGACTAGACAACAACAATTTTGTCGTGGCGCGCGCAAGCTCAAGCCTCGCTTCTACGTGCGAAGAGTCGTATCTTTCTTCCTGAAGAGCCTCTTTCATCTCTTCAAAGAATGGATGGAGAACAACTTGCGCCGAAACACTATCAAGTTTATCGATAATACTTGATAAAAAAGAAATATCTTGTGGGTCATGACTTTCTCTGGCCGTGGCGCGTTCGTATATGTCTGCTGCGACGGTCTTAGAAAGCGCATTAACATGATCTAAAAATTCTGACGACACAGAAGACCAATCAAAGGTGTTGATCACGTTGTGACTATGCATAGCCATGAGTTCTAAACCTTTTCTTTTCTTTGGGTTTTCGACCATTCTCTCTATCAGAAAATCCAAAGCCCGGTCGTTTCTCGACATAACATTCTCAGACATATTGCTGTCAACATAAAACCTAATACCTTCAGTTGGGATCGGTAAGCCATCTAAACAACTCCAAATAAAATCTTTTATCTGGGGCAGATCCGGACTGTCGTGACCAGGTAAAAATTGCAACATCCATAAGATGGAAAGGAGATAATTTTCGTCAGATCTCTTGATTCCCAGATTAAAAAAATTCTTAAATTTAATAGAATCATGGGTCAAAATAATCTTCATGCTTCCCACTGCTAAAACTAATGAATTATCGGAGAAAGAAACGCTAGGGTTTACATTTCCTTTCTGAAAGACCTTGTGGATCCTTCCGAGCATTCTTTTTTTAGCCTTATTATAGCCAGAATATCCACCAATGCCTGCCAGTAGCCCCGAGGCAAGAAAAATGAGAGAAATCATACCTCTCTCAAGCCATCGTTGATGATACGAAAATTCATGTTGTGCTCTGTTTTTCAAAATAGAGTCGGGCTCTGATCGAAGGCTGGGATCAGCAAAAACAATAACATGTTGAGGTGTATTCCACTCAAAACCTTGATTAGGAATTTTTATAAATTTTTCATGCTCGACATAGGTTAGCCTTCCTGTATTCTTAAGAAGCCCATCAATAAAAACAACATGAGCGTTTATCGTAATATTATTACGCGAATCATGATAACTCTGATGCGGATAAGTATTCCTGATAAAAACACCTAAAGTCTGATTAGGATCTGCCACTTGATACCACGCACGCTCGCTCACTCTTCCTTCATGCTTTTCAACCTCAGCCTCTAACTCTTTTGGAAGGTTCTTGCGGATATAGCTATATGGATCACTGATAAATTCTTGTCGTTGCTCTTCCGCCGTCAGCGCAATATCTTCATCATCAACCTCTTGATCGCCCACCTCTAGCGCATCGTCTTGCTGGATCGTTGACTGCTCTGTTAACGGCTTTGTGTCGCTACCTGCTGCGATAGCACTCGGACTTCCCAACACCATCGCTACCGCAAAAGCTGTTCCAGCGATGAATCTTGCTAAACTACTCGTTAAAGTAGCGAGAGGTTTTCTTGTGATCGCCGAAGAAATAGGCTTCCCACCGGGCTTGCCAAATCCCCCTGAAAAATACTTACGCGCAACAGGCTTGTGAGTATACGGATCTTGCTCAACCTTGACAAGATCGCAAACGCCTTTTTTGTACGCGGCAAGGTATTGTTGGTAGATTTGATCGATTTGAGAAGGATGAACAGTATCTAGTATCTGGCCGTTAGTATCTTGTAAAGCGTGCATAGTATCTGGTGAATTGTGAATAGTAGCGGATTCTTTATTTTTACTATTCACTAGATACTCTTCACTATTCACTTCCAGTCCCTTTATCTTTCTCTGATCCGCATACACCCTATTAAGGATCGATGTTTTAAGCGCCTGTTTATACCAAGTCGCTAAAACCATAGCGTGAAACATTTGACGCAAGCTGGTAAAATTCTTGCCTTCGTTGACTTCGTGTTCTAATAAAGGAATGAGGACTTCGCGAACGATGTCAGAAGCAAAAGAGTGATCAGTCGTTGGCATATAGTCGTTATTATTTAGTAACGGCTTTTCACTAGATACTATATGCTCACGACTACCGACTGCTTGCGGTTCTTCTCCGTTCTCCCCTCTACCTTCTATTTTATTCTCTCTGCTTTCTTCTTTCTCCTCTCTACTCTTCTGCTCTGCCAAGTAATCACTTTCCAGCATCACTTTCAAATGACTCTCGGTAACAATAGCCCGGGTAGTGTCTTCATACACAACTGCCCTCTCCGGCACGATCCACACCTTATTAAATGTATCCGTTGGAATATTGGTCGTTCCGAATGCTTCGTAAGCTTTTTTGTAAACTTTATCCCAGAAAACTTTACCTGTTTCACTATCGGGTAAAATAAGAGAAGCTGTCACTTGTTTAAGGATATAGTCTTGGGTCAAAAGATCCTGACCCATAGTGGTCTTTCCTAAATCTTCGGGGATGATGCGGTCGTGTTCATACGGTGAAAGATTGACCCAGAGCTCTTCTTCCGGGGTGGTGAGTGTTGCCAAAAAGTATTTGGCCAGCTTTTCGCTTTCGGCTCTAAGCTCATTACCTCTTAGGCCGGTATTGCCAGAATCTACGATAAAATCAAACTGAAAAGGATTTTCGAGGTTGACCTGAAGACCTCGAAGCATGACAGGCACAAAGCCTGGGCTTAAAGGGACTGCGGCGCCGGGAGCGGGGAGAGTAAAAACACCCTGAGCTAAGGCTTGGGTAGGCACAACGCTCATCAAAGAAAATGAAACTAAAAGACATATAATAACTGCCTTAAATGAGCAAGAATGCTTTTCCGTGGCTTTTAAAAGCACCTTTTACCCCCCCTTTTTTATCCCGACAAAGTAAGTATAGAATATATTAATACTTATTAAAGAGACTAAAGGGGTTTTTGGGAAAGCGCTACCTTAAGAGGCAAGATGAATCAACATCACGAATTCACCCTTAGGAGGGTTTTTGGAAAAATGAAGGACAAGATCGCTTGCTTTGGCTTTTCTGACTTCCTCGAACTTCTTCGTGATCTCGCGTGCGCAAATGACAACGGGGTCATTTAAAACATCTTGTATATCTTGAAGTGTTTTCAGCACCCTGTGCGGGGCTTCGTAGAAAATAATCGTCCGCTCCTCATCTTTGAACTGGGCAATCTTCTTCTTACGCGCCCCAGGCTTGACAGGCAAGAACCCTTCAAAAACAAAACTGTGCGCCGGGGCACCCGATAAAGACAAAGCAGCGACCAAGGCTGTTGGCCCAGGAATGACGGTCATTGGAATATTGTTTTCTTGCGCAAGCTTGATCAGTAAAAAACCAGGATCGCTGATCCCCGGCGTGCCGGCATCGGTGACGACCGCGATATTCTTTCCTTGTTGCAAGAGTTCAAGCAGATCTTTTGACTTGGAAAATTCATTATGCTCATAATAGCTTGTCAATGGCGTATGGATATCGTAGGCCTTGAGCAAAACTTGCGTATGGCGTGTATCTTCGGCAGCGATCAGATCAACGCCTTTAAGCGTTTCGATCGCGCGTAACGTAATGTCTTTAAGATTGCCGATGGGGGTGGAGACGATATAGAGCATAAAAACCCTAAATACTAAATTCTAAATAAATCCAAAATCTTAAACAATTGTTTTGCTCTTTATCCTTAGAGTCTTGATATTGTTTAGAATTTAGTGCTTCGTGCTTGGCGCTTGCGGTTATTCAACTGTGACCGATTTTGCCAAATTCCTTGGCTGGTCAACATCGTTGCCGCGGGCGACAGCGATATAATAAGCGATCAATTGAAGAGGCAAAACAGTCACAAGGGGTGTCAATAACCGATCGACCTTTGGGACATAGATGACGTTGCTCGCGTGCTGGCGGATCCCCATATCGCCATCGGTGGCGATCGCGATGATCTTTCCTTTACGCGCGCGGATCTCTTGCATATTGGAGATCATCTTTTCATAAGTATCAGATTCTGGTGTGATACAAACAACCGCGCGATATTCATCAATAAGGGCGATGGGCCCATGCTTCATCTCGCCAGCCGCATAACCTTCAGCTGGGATATAGGAAATTTCTTTGAGCTTCAATGCTCCTTCCAAAGCCGAAGGAAAATTCACATTGCGCCCTAAAAATAAAAATGAACCAAAATGCGCGTTGGCCCTGGCGATCTTGGCGATCCTACCCTTATCTTTCAAGATCTTCTTGAACGTTGCAGGGATCTCTTTTAGGCCTTTGACAAGGCTTTGGACGCGAAAACCGGAAAGCTTTTTGTGGATCACCGCGAGCTTCAACGCTAATAAGTACATCATGCCAAGCTGAGCGGTGTACGCTTTTGTCGAAGCCACACCGATCTCAGGCCCTGCGTGCGTATACAAAACCCCGTCAGATTCACGTGTCAACGAAGAGCCCACAACGTTGCAGATGGAAATGACCTTAGCCCCCCGCGCCTTTGCCTCGCGGACAGCAGCCAGTGTATCCGCGGTCTCCCCTGACTGGCTAACGGCAATAACAAGCGTATCTTTATCCATGATCGGCGAGCGATAACGAAACTCACTGGAAACATCAACGGCAACGGGCACACGCGCAAGCTGTTCAATGATATACTTTCCGACCAGCCCCGCGTGATAAGCAGTTCCGCAAGCAACGATCATAATGTTGCGGCATCTGGTAAGCGCCGCGTCCGACAAGCCGATCCCTTCCAAAACAACCGCACTCTTTTTAAAGCGTAGCGACAACATCGCCGAGAGCACTTCGGACTGCTCATGAATTTCCTTGAGCATAAAATGCGGGAAACCTTCTTTTTGGACCGCGTCCAATTTAAAAGAAACGGTCTGGATCTTTGCCGGGACCTTGCGCCCAGAAAGATCATAAACACAAACGTCATCGGCATGGATATCAGCGATCTCGCCATCTTTAAGATAAATGATCTTGCGCGTATGCTCTAAGATCGCGGAGACATCTGAGGCGATAAAATTCTCATCTTCCCCAATGCCGACGATCAAAGGCGAGCCCAAACGAGCCGCGATCAATCGATCAGGAAAATCACTTGAAAGAATGCCCAACGCGAAAGAACCGCTCAGCTTCTTTAATGTTTTCTGGACAGCCTTGAAAAGATCATCACGATCAAAAGAAGCGATCAGATGCGCGATGACCTCTGAATCCGTTTCAGAAGTAAATCGACACCCTTTACCTTGGAGTTCTTTTTTTAGCTCTTGGTAGTTCTCAATAATACCGTTGTGAACGATCAATATTTTTCCGCTGGTATCTGCATGAGGATGCGCGTTAGAACGGGTAGGTTTTCCATGCGTTGCCCATCGCGTATGAGAAATGCCCACATGGCCTAAGGGAAGTTTTTTTGTTTTTAGAAGGTCAACAAGATTCTGGATCTTGCCGGGAGTTTTTTGAACAGCGATACGGCCATCTTTGAGGGATATGACCCCTACTCCGCAGGAGTCATACCCTCGATATTCTAAACGTTTCAGGGCGTTCAACAAAAGAGGCGTAGCCTCTTTTTTGCCGACATACCCAACGATTCCGCACATATCAAAAGATAAAGTTAAGCAGCCTTTTTGGCTGTTTTCTTTTTAGCAGCTTTTTCGCCCTGAGGACGGATATTGATCAACGTGACTGCCTTACGGTACTTTCCAGCTTTGCGGGAAAAATAAACCTCCCCGTCGCAGCCTGCAGTAAGATGCATGCGTCCGATCACATTAAGCCCCGGCTTCCACTTGTCTC
The DNA here is from genome assembly GCA_964486675.1 of uncultured Planctomycetales bacterium. Taxonomy (GTDB): domain Bacteria; phylum Omnitrophota; class Gorgyraeia; order Zapsychrales; family Aceulaceae; genus CALGLP01. Next base: position 24,346 of record CAZAOD010000016.1, read on the forward strand.
CCTGGCGCGTCAAAACAGTCCCGGCAGCGACCTTCATGCCGCCGCTTACTTTCACGCCGCGGGTTTCTTTATAGTTAATATGTGATAAACCGCCTACTCGACCACCCATAAACATCCTCCTTCAATGAGCCCCACCTGAGGCGGGGCGAACTTTTCGTTTGTTTATTTTAACAAAAGATCGATTTCGCGCTTTAAAGCTTCCAACGTCCGAGCGTCTGTTTTCTTACCATTGATATAAAAGGTCGGCGTCCCCATAAAATTGACCTGCTGGGCAAGATTCATATCATCAAGGATGATCTTTTCCCATTGTGCGTCTTTATCCTTTAGGTCTTTTGTGAAACGATCGACATCAAGTCCGATCTGGCTTGCCACCTCTCTATATTTTTCTTCACTAAGCATATTGGCATTAACGAACAAAGCATCCAGCATCTCCCAATATTTTCCTTGCTCATGGGCTGCCCATAAGGCTTTTGTGGCAGGTCTCGCCTGTGGATGATAAGGCAGAGGAAAGCTTTTAAAGACATATTTAACACCTTGAGGATACGCTTCAAGGACTTGCGCGATCAACGGATGAAAACGCTGGGAAAAAGGACACTGAAAATCAGAGAACTCGACGATCGTCACGCGGCCATTAATATCGCCGCGAACCGGAGTAGCGCCAATATCGATCGTGTACACTGTTTCATCTTTGACAGGCGGTTCAGGTGCTCTTGGTTTTTGAGCGGCTTTAAATTTTTCTCCAAAAAATCCTTCTCTGGCCTTTCCGTTGTTTAAACGCGCAAGGATCTCATCCTGTTTTTTCTCGATCGCGTCCATTCTCTGCAGCAAACTTTTTTCAAAGCGAAACGCTCGCTGATACTCGCGGACTTTTAATCCGATCAAAATAAAGATCAATGCCGCGCATCCCCAAATAACAATGATTTTCTTGATCATAATTTTCCTTTTCCCGGATCATTTTGTGGCTGCATAAGGTCCGGACATTCTTGTCTAGCAAGGGCCATCACTTCTTCCTTGATTCTTTTTTCCCAAGCATTCAAATGCACCATCATGATCACCCCAAAAATAAGCATCATTCCCGTAACGATCAACAATGTCATTCCCTGCTTCATATCAGACATCTCTCCTTTGTAAGAAGAACAAATTCTACCGTATAAAAGAGTTTTTGGCAACCGATTTTAAATGAGCACATAACTTACGCGACCGTCAGGGAGCGCTAAGTTATAAGCTGACTCGATTCTCCTAAATAAAACATTTCAGAGCAATCGAGACGTTTCAGATCCATCTAAACAATATGAAGGAAATCTGGAAACGAAATCAAAGAGCGATCCCACCATATTTTGAAACGATATGCTTGATCTCGTTCCAGCGCTTACCGCTTGCGCAACCGAAGATCGCGATGATCAGATCGTCCATGCCTTTTTTGGTGTATCCGACAAAGCAAGAGCGCGCGGCATGCGTGTAACCTGTTTTCCCATAGATCTTTTGATTCCACTTAGAAGACAGGATGTGGTTGTGGCTTTTAAGGCTGATCTCTCGCCCAGCCTTTGAGACGATGGTTTTTTGTTTTGTCGCGATAGCCTCACGAAAAAAAGGATATTTCAAGGCCGCGCGAAAGATCAAGTACATATCATATGCTGTTGTGTATTGGGACGTCGGCTTCGGCAATCCGTGAGCGTTAGAGAATTTTGTATTCTTGCATCCAAGCTCTTTGGCTTTTTTGTTCATTAACGCAACAAATTTCTCCTCAGAGCCAGCCACAGCTTCCGCTAAGGCAACTGCCGCGTCATTGGCAGATTTCAGCAGAATAGCGTACAAAAGGCTTTTGACATCATACTGCTCTCCTGGCTGAATATAGAT
>CAZAOD010000016.1:26212-31734 GCA_964486675.1 uncultured Planctomycetales bacterium
GACCCGCTTGTTGACATTTTTACCGTATAGCCGCTTGACCTTTGTGCTATTGGAGAAAATGACAGAACGTGCGGAAATACCTTTAGAGCTTTTTGCTTTCTTGGCCGCCCAAAGAGACATCGGCGATGTTAAGAGCGCAAAGAACAAAGCGCAGAGCATGCAAAAGACATAAAATATTTTTTGTCTAGGGTTCATCATATTAGTCTAATGGCGGAATGATAGAAATTATAACACAGGAGTCCATATAATAAAAATATCTTCCCTTTTTATTAGGATTACCGTGCTACGAGAAAAATTTTATGCTATGATATGCCTTGTTCGCGCATTAAAGATCTTATTGTCTACAGGAGAGTTCTATGTGGGAATCCATTGTCTTAGGAGCAATTCAGGGAGTTTGTGAATGGCTGCCTGTCAGCGCAGAAAAAATGATCGTTTTGGCAAAGATCAAAATCTTTCACGCAGGGAATCTTGTCGGGATCGTCCAGCACGTTCTTCCTTTGCGCTGGGGCGCGACTTTAGCTCTTTGCATCTATTTTCGCAAAGACATAAAAGATCTGCTTTATGCTGTCATAGCCTGGCCTAAAGCTGGCGCAGAAACAAAGAAGATCATCGCCCTAATGACCGGGACCATTCTTGTGGCAGGGGTGATAGGAGCGATCTTGATGATTTTCTTAATGCCGCTTTCTTATTATTTTCAGACCCTGGGAAAGATCATCGCCCTGCTGATTGTTATCCTTCTTTTTGCAACATCCATCCTACAGCGTAAAATACACCACCCAATTTTCAAAGATATCCAAAAACTTGGCCTTTCAGACATCCTGACCCTAGGCACGATCCAAGGCCTGACGATACTGCCAGGATTATCACGGGCAGGAGCGACCATTGCTTGTTTTCTTATGCGTCAATTTGACCAAACAACATCGATCCGCCTTAGCTTTTTAATGGCAATCCCTTTTATGCTGGTGAACAATATCATGTTAGGCCTTGTCAAGGGCATTACCTTTTCAGGCGGCGCGGCCGCTGGATTTCTTTCTGCGTTCATCATTAGCCTCTTCATGATCCACGGCTTGCTTAAAGTAGCGGCAAAAATAGATCTCTACAAATTCACGCTGCTATTTACCTTACTATTTTTATTATCACTTAGCCTTTAAAAATTTTTGACATGCTTCGTTAAAAAACGCGCCTTTAACATCCCTTCGTTCCATTCACCTTCAGCCGTAGAATCCCAAACGATGCCGCCGCCAATACCCATCTCTGCCTTGCTGTTCTCGATCAAGATCGTTCGGATAGGAATATTAAAATAACAATCCCTCTTCGGCGTGATGTAGCCGATAGCGCCTGTATAGATCTTGCGCTCAAAGGGTTCAAGACCCCGAATGATCTGCATCGCCCGGATCTTAGGCGCTCCCGTGACAGAGCCAGAAGGGAAAAGAGCTGAAAAGATATCGCACATTGTTTTTTGAGGGTTCACGCGGCCTGTCACAGTGGAGGTCATCTGAAAAAGAGTGTTATATCCGGCAACTGTGAACAATTTTGGCGCGCGGATATGACTTGCGATACGTCCGAGATCATTGCGCAGAAGATCCGCGATCATCACGTTCTCAGCTCTATTTTTTATATCATACTTCAAATGAAAACGCGCAAGAACATCAGAAAGAATATTATTCCCTCGAGGCCATGTTCCCTTCATAGGTTCCGTTAGGATGCGGCTCCCCTTTTTTTTGATAAATCGCTCAGGAGAGAACGACAAGATCTTCCAGGGATCATGCTCGATGTACGCCGCGTAAGGGACTGGATGCTCTTGCAACAAATGCCGATACAAACTGCTTACACTGCCGCTTATATCACAAAAAAGTTTCAAGCAGTAAGTGATCTGATAGACATCTCCTTTCTGAATGTATTCGCGGATGCGCTGAATATGCTGCGCGTAATCTCGAAAAGAACAGCTCAAGCGAGCGTTGCGCAGCGTGAAATCGTTCTTGTGGATCAAAAGACGTGAAGGTTCAGGCGCAGAATACACCCCCATACACATCAGGGGAAAGTCATAATTTTCTTTTGACGCCAAACATCTTTCTAAGCAATATCCGGCCTCGTAAGAAATAAACCCTGCAACATAGGATCCTTTGGAAAGCCAATATTCCATCTTTTCAAAGGCTCCCATAAAATCCGCGGGCCTGCGACAGACGATCAACGCATGAGGACGGGTGAAAAAAAGCGGCTTACCTTTGAACTGGATCAGTATATTCATGACCTTCTTGGGGAAGTCTGGGTGCCCTTTTGAGAAAAGGGTTAAAGGTCATGACCTCATGATAGTCGTTGGGGGCGCTGCTGCGTCAAAACACCGCGCAGCAGCGCCCTTGCATATTATTTGCTTTTTGAAAACATTACCTTAATATCGTCTCGAATAGCTTCCAGATCTTCTTCATGTTCGATTTCATCCGACATGATCTGAAGCGCGATATCATATGTTACAGGATCCTTGTCTTTCGTATAATCAATGATCTTTTTATACACGCTGATCGCGCATTGCTCACCTTTAATGTTCTGATCTAAAAGCACGCGAACATCTGGATTTTCAGGCTTATCGTATCCACAGTTAGTATGCGTATACCAATCTTTGGGCTCCAGAAGGATCGCTCCTCCCAGCTGAATGATCCGATCAGCAACCATTCCCGCGTGCCTAAGCTCATCAGCGGCATGTTGTGTAAGCTCAGCGACAACAGCTTCCTTGGGCATGCCGACCGCGACTTTCGCCCCTGCCCAATATTGATAATAAGCTAACCACTCATCCGCATACGCCTTGTTCAACATTTTGATCAATTCCGGGATCTTGATCCCTAACGCCTCAATGATCTGTCTTCCTCTTGTTCCCATCTTTAACCTCCTTTTAATAAGTTGACATTGTTTTACCCAAACGCGACATCCAAGATCATCATGACAATAAAGCCAATGATGGTCCCTGCCGTTGCCAGATCCGTATGGCCATTACGCTGTGACTCGGGAACGACTTCTTCTACCACCACAAAGATCATTGCGCCAGCCGCGAAACCCAAGGCATATGGCAACAAAGGTTTCGCCCACAGAACAGCAGCGGCTCCGATCACAGCAAATAACGGCTCGACGATAGCTGAAAGCTGGCCATACCAAAAACTTTTCATTTTTGACAAGCCTTCCCGACGCAAGGACACGGATACGGCAAATCCTTCAGGAATATTTTGAATACCGATCCCTGCCGTTAACGCGATCGCAGCCGCGACTGTAGCCTCAGGGAAGCCGGACGCGGCAGCCCCAATAGCCACGCCAACCGCCAACCCTTCTGGAACATTATGCAGAGTGATCGCGAGCACAAGAAGAATGCTGCGCTGCCATGACGTCTTAATGCCTTCTGATTCCGATGAAGAAAAACCTAAATGCAAGTGCGGGAGGACAGTATCGATCAACCGTAAGAACAAAGCGCCTAACAAAAATCCTGTTGCCGCCGGTAACCACGCGATCTGGCCGTTATCTTGCGCCATCGCGATCGCTGGAGCCAGCAAAGACCAAAAGCTTGCCGCGATCATCACGCCCGCGGCAAAACCAAGCATCGCGTCAAAAACTTTCTGACTGAATTTCTGGGTAACAAAAATAAAAGCAGCCCCTAAGGCCGTAAGCCCCCAAGTAAAAACACCAGCGCCTAACGCTTGCATAATAGGATGTGTGGGATAATGAAAAACGTCCATCATGATCGCCGATATTATACTTGGTTTCTTTTCGTGAGTCTATATAGAATTCTCTACGCACAAAAGCTGATCAAGGCCGTATTGCTTTCTTGCCGGCAGGCCAAGAGCAACATTCTTTCTTAAAAACTCTCTTGAAGATCCTTACGGCCTGCTTACCGGTGCAATGCAGAGGAATGATCGTTTTGACACCATCTTTTTTTAGCTGATGAGCGATATTCTTGATCTCTTGCGCGGGCGTGTCTTTTAAATGTAATCCTCCAATGACCCGGCAAGGCATCTTATGAAAATGTTCATGGACATGGTTGACAACATTTAAGATCCCTGGATGAGAACAGCCTGTTAGCAGCGTCAGTCCTTGAAGCGATGAAATGACCAATGATTGCTCATAAATAATCTGATCTTTGATCAGCCCCTTTATTTGGCCAGCAGTATGAACACCACAGGCGATCCTCACAGGCTTCTGCACCTCAATAAGCTTCACCCTAAAAGAACGTATACTTTCCTTAAGGCGAGATGAAACTCGACGGCAGACATAAACCGATGCTTGAGGGCACCGCGGCAAAATGGACCACAGGCCGTTTGTGTGATCCCAATGATCATGGGAAATAACGATATGCTTTAGGCGTGAAAGATCAACCTTTTTACTCTGTATGGCCTGCTCCAAGACATGCGCATCCCCAAACGCGTCGAACAAGATCTCCTGGCCGATCAAAAAAGCGATCCCCCAATGACCCTTGGCCCGCTGTTGTAAAGTTGACCCTTGCACTAAAAGCGTGATCTTCATTTTGTTGTCTTTTGCTTTCTTGACGGTTGGCAAGCAGTCACGCGATGCATCAGCTTGCACGATCTCTGTAAATAACCACGTTTCAATTCTACAACACTGGTCTTTGCCCAAAAGACCGGATGATGGGATGCCACGATCACCTGACAGCCGGATCTTGCAAGCTTATCTAATCCTCTACGGATCTTAAGGATCCACGATAGGTCATGTCCCACATCCGGCTCATCCAACAAGAAACAATCACCAGGCTGAGGCCGATACGCCTTTAACACATCCCTTAAAGTTTCTCCATGAGAAGAAAAAAGAGAACGGGCGCGGATCACAGACCCAGCGAATCCTTTAAAATATCGGTGCGTTTTGTGCGGGTTCATCTCTTCGCTGTTAAAATAATGGTAGGTTGTCGGCGCGCTCTCTTGCCTGTCGCAATCTTTACATCGATGGATCGCTTTTAAAAGCGAGCTCTTCCCTGACCCATTAGGACCGATCAGGACATTCAATCCTGAATGAAAGGTAAAAGATTTGCGACAGTCGATCCGACGCTGGTGATTGAGACATAAGCGAATATGACGGATCATAAGATTTCCTGATTCTTTTAAATGCGATTTTTCTTTAGCACAATGTTCCCGACCGAAACACACGCATGCCGCGCGACCACAGGACATTTAGCCTTTAGCAGAAAATAAATAAGCGGCTGATCCAACTGGCTCAGCGTCTCATAATTTCCCTGACCCTTACTGATCACCATCGAAGCATCATGAAATAAACGCACAAAATCCGGACAGCATTGATCCAGGATCGTGCCGGGAGCATCAGACCCGCTGGAAATGATCTGCGCGACGCTATCTATTCCGCAGGCCAGGGCGTCTTCTAAAAGCGCGTCGTTAATGATCGGTTTTTCGCGGACCACATAGGTGACGCGCGCTGTCTTATTAAGCTCTTCGATCAAAATTTTATCAAAAACCACCTCACCCGCGTTATCCGCCAAATAAAGAATCCTCTGGCTTCGTGAAAGATCTATGCAG
>CAZAOD010000017.1:0-10128 GCA_964486675.1 uncultured Planctomycetales bacterium
AGCTTGACGGCTTTTAGCGCGGTAAAAATTTCTCGCGCTAAGCTTGAGCGACTTTATGTAATATTTCAGAAATGAAAGTCTGGTACTTTATGCCGAGTTTTTCCGCTTTTTGCTTGAGGGTTTTTATGTCGTTACTGTTGACGCGAATATTGAGAACTGCGTCTTTTTTGCGTGATTCAATGGCTTGGACGATATCCTTATGTTCATCCGCGCTGACAGGGGTGAATTGCTCGATAGTTTCTTCGATCAGCTTTTCTTCGCGAGTTAGCTTTAGTTTTTTCATAGATTTTTCCCTTGCCGATAAAGTTTTGTTAGTTTGCGGCTTGGATATATTGTCTTTAAGAAGATCTGACTTCCATCGCTCACAAAAGGGATTGCCCAAAGATAGTTTTTGTGCTCAAAGATCATGATCTACTGATGGCTCTTTTCAGAGTGACGACATATATCCACTAAACGGGCATTAATGATCTCTTCAAAAGATACTCCGCGCGCACGCTTTAGGCGTTTACTTTTAACAAGATTCCAGGCAACCTGTTTCATTGTTTCACATGTATATACAATTGTAATACAAGAATATCGTATTGTCAAAAAACTATTTAAGCACGGACCTTACTTTCTTCATTATCTCATCCGATTTAAACGGCTTAACGATATACCCGCAGGCGCCGAGCTTGACGGCTTCTGTGGCGGTCTCCACGGATTTGTATCCTGTGATCATGATGACGTTTAGCTTTGGATATTCTTTTTTCATCTGAGCCAAAACCTCAAGCCCGTTCATTTTTGGCATTTTGATATCCATCAGGACAAGCCCAATATCCGCGGCGTTCTTTAGGCAGTCAAGGGCCTGCGCGCCGTCTTCAGTGAGGATCAGGTTATAATGATCTCCTAAGATAAGCTTAAGAGATTCACGCACGCCGAGTTCATCATCGACAATTAGGATCTTATGAGACATATAAAAACCTCCGTATTTAGTAGTTAGTCGTTAGTATTTAGTTTGCATTTTAGGCATTATCCCAAAGAAGCATATCCATCGAAGAGATCAATTTTTTAGCAAAGCTGCAAATCATTTCTGGCTCATGTTAAATTCTTCCAGCGAAGCGATCATTCATTTCCTCGTCCCCAGGCTTCTAAACTCCTAAAGTTTCTAATTTTTTCCATATCAGTTTTCATTAAATACCAACGACTAACGACTTAGTACTGCTTCATAGCGCCACCGGCGTTGCGATACAGATCAATTTTGTTGTTGCTTTTCCTTTATTCGTAAAGATATGCGGCAGGGAAGAATCGAAATAAAGCGTGTTACCCTCAGCAAGGTCATAGGATGTTTCGCTGATCTTTACCGACACCTGTCCCTGGAGAACGAAGATGAATTTTTCTGAACCGACCGTGTTTTGTTCTTTATTGGTCGCCCCGCCTGGCTCGATCTTAAGAAGTGTTGGCATCATTTTCTTGCTGAGGACCTTGCTGGTTAGGATCTCATAGGATGACTTATCACTATAATTAAAGATATCCGCTTGCGTATCTTTCTTCTGAACCTCGACACGGTTCTCTGACGCTTGGACTGTGACATCCTTGTAAAGCTCTGTTAAGTCCACTTCCAGTGCTTTGGCGATCTGCATATGGGATTCCAGGGTTCCAGTCATTTTCTGGTTTTCCATGCGGCTTAAGGTCGCGATCTGCACACCGCTTTTTTCCGAGAGCTCAGTTAAGGATATTTTCTTTGTCTTGCGAAGCTCCTGCATTCTTTTGCCGATCAAGGTATACCTGCCTTCCTATATATAGGGTATTTTAAGCACCCAGTTATTCAATAGATAATTAACTGCATTAATCATAACATATATTGATGAATAGTCAATATTATATTAATTTATTTTCAATTAAAATGATATATTTTGATTGATAATCAAAATTATATTGACAAATCATCAAAGTGATGCTATATTCTGCACTGCATCATCCAGGAATTAAGAAAGAACTTCGCTTATGAACAACTCAAAGAATATTTTTTTTCGCACACAAAACATCGTTGTCATCTACACCGCTCTTCGGATCTTGTTGGCGATGCAAAAACAGCTTGGCTTAGAAGCGATGCTGGAGTACCGCGGCCAGTATCTACGCGCTATTGAAAGCAGCAATCCTTTACTTAAGCATGCAGTGACACGCGCATTATCATTGATCGATGTTGAGAAAATTTACCGGGAGGCATTTCTGAATGAAACTTAAAATTGTCATTTTTATTAGCTTTGTCATTGCATTGACGATACTGCTTTATAAAAGATCCTTTGCCCCAAGACCAGATATTCAAGCACCGGCTTACGTTGAGCCTGTTACCGAAGAGGCCTCAACGCCGCCAGCCGTTTGGAAAAAGATCAGCCACGGAATAAGCGAGACAGAGGTAACTCGAATTGCCATCGCCCCTGATGACGCGAATGCCTTATTGGTGAGTACGCCGCGGGCGGTTTACAGAAGCCACGGCATTTCGGGTTACCTTGCTTCGCTTTATCTGGAAGGAAGCAAGCGTGTGGTTAACGATATTTATACTGACTTTATCCAGAAAGTAGCTTTTATCGCAACGGACAAGGGGCTTTTCCAAAGCCGGGACGCAGGAGTTTCATGGCAAAGGATCTATGCCTGCGAAAGGTCTAGGGAAGAAGAATGTTTATCTGTTGCCATGTTCGAAACAGAAATTTTCTTAGGAACAACGCGTGGCTTATTTGTTCTTAGCAAGGATGGGTTTCGATGGGAACTTTTCCACAGCGTTTTCCAGGATAAGCCAATTGTTCATATTGAAAAAGATGGACAATATCTTTACATAAGCACAGATCACGAGGTTTTCCGTGTCGAGCCTTTAGGTGGGGACGTCCAGGAAATATTTTCTGTCCTCTCGCGTGAAAAAGAAGAGAGCGATGATGAAGAAACAACAGGCCTTGCCAGGTCGATCTATGGCATCGCTGTGGCAAGCTCGCGAGGACTTTCTAAGGTCTGGATAGCCTCATCGCGCGGTATATTTGTTTCAAGCGATCTTGGCATCAGCTGGCAGAGCATTCCCCGCGATAGTATTCCTATTGGAGAGATCACGAGCCTGACAGCTTGCCGTGACGATCTTTTTATCTCAAGCAACAAAGGCGCTTACCGCTTTCGCAATGACCAATGGCAGGATCTTCGTGCGGGCGCTGAAACACAAAGGTTTTCCCAGATCATTTGCGATCCTTCTGATCGTATTTATGCCGCGACAGACAGGGGAGTTTTTATGCTGGCCTTTGTTCAACAGCCGTTAGCGTTAGCGGGGGAAGATGTCCTGGAGGTCAAAAAACGTATCGATCAAGAGCCAAGCATACAGTCTGTTCACAAGATGGCGATCGAATACGCGGAGGTTCATCCGCAGAAAATACAGCAGTGGCGTAATCAGCTGGTTAAGAGGGCTTTGTTCCCAAAACTTTCGATCAGCGTCGATGGGGATAAGAACAAAACGATATCTGACAATATTTACGGAAGCTATACCAGCGGCGGGCAGTCCTATATCGGCCCTGATGATAAGACTTTTTATAATAATTTTGGCTGGGGCGTGTCCGTGTCATGGGACCTGGGGGATCTTGTATGGAATTCTAACCAGACATCCATTGATACCCGTTCGAAACTTATGGTGGAGTTGCGCGAGGACATTCTTAACGAAGTGACCCGACTTTACTTTGAAAGGCGACGGCTTTTATTGCAAAATATGCAGCCGCCTACAAATGAAAGCTCTCCATTGGAATTAGAAATGCGCGTTGAGGAATTAACCGCGTTGATCGACGCACTTACGGGTGGAGAATTTAGCAGGTCTCTGGAAGAGCATGGGTCAGGAGGGATGCGTGATAAGCTCTAAACCCGAAATCCTAAAACCTAAACAAGGGCAAATTGCCAAGGATCAAAATATAAAAAAATATGATCTTGAGCAGCGGACATTTCTTTTCGCCAAGAATGTTATTGGGTATGTTTCAGAAACACCCAAAACATTAAGCAATATCGAAGTCTGCAAGCAGCTGGTCAGATCAGCAGGCTCGATCGGCGCTAATTATATTGAGGCTAATGAAGCTTTAAGTAAAAAAGATTTTCTGATGCGGATCAAGATCTCGCGCAAGGAAGCCAAAGAATCTCGGTATTGGCTCAATCTTATTGTTTCATCAGGCCTACAGACTGAGAAATGTCATTTGATGCAGGAAGCTACAGAGTTGATGAAGATTTTTGGTTCCATTGTTTCAAAATCATCTTAACCTTTTGAGTTTTGTGCTTTGATATTGTTTAGAGTTTAGGACCTAGAGATTTGTTTTTAAGGATTTTTTCACTAACGGTGCCGGGAAAAGGAGGGAAAGCGTATGGTGAAGAAGGTATTGTTGATGGCCACATGCGTGTTGTTCTTAGCTGCCAATACTATGGCATTCGCTGAGGACGTCTACGTCACGGCCAACGGCACAAAGTATCACAAGGCTGATTGTCGGTTTATTAAAGACAGGGAAACACAAAAGCTGGATAAAAAGGCTGCTGTTGATCAGGGCTATGTGCCATGCCAGCGGTGCAGTAAAGAAGATCTGGTTGAGCAAACGCCAGGATCTGACAGCGAAAAGGTTTCCAAAGACAAGAAGCCTAAAGCAAAGAACGAAGGCTAAGAAAAAAGCGTATCGAGTGAAAAGTCTTGGCTACCGTTAGTGAAAAACTGATATGTCTAGCAAAGGATCAAGGGTTGTGTTTAATATTTTGAATCAGGAGGATGCGATGAATCGAAGCTTTGGGTTGGCTATTGTGATTTTTTCATTGTTTGTTGTTGCGCCAGTCGTGGTATGTGCGTCTGAAAATGAGTCAGCTCAAAGTTCCCAAGGTTCGTCCCTTGACCCTAGTGAAATGAGGCGCGCACAAGAGGATCAAAAGCTTTTATCACGATCCAAAGATCCTTCCTCCAGTCAATCATCAAAAACCACCCTTTATACGGACAAGGCATTTCAATCTGTGGAAAAACTTGACGTCGATCCCGCGACTGGAACCGCAACGGCCGAGATCCCTATTTCCGTCCCGTCAGGCCGCGCCGGGATCCAGCCAGCCATTTCATTATCTTACAATTCAAGTTCGCCTAACGGTATCGCGGGGATGGGATGGAATTTGGAGTTTGGCAGGATCAGCCGTTCAACGAAATTTGGTACGCCGACATACAGCGCCTCTGATAAATTTGTCTTGGCGCAGGCAGGGTCTCGCCAAGAACTCGTCGACGTGAGCGGCAACGGAACATCTTTTCGCCCTGAGATCGAGGGCGCTTTTATGAAAATCGAGTTTATTAATAGCTCGCATTGGCGTCTCACGGACCGAAAAGGTGTTCGCTATTATTTTGGGCAGACGAATGATGCGCGGGTGTTCGATCCGAACAACAGCGCGAATGTCTTTGAGTGGTGTCTTGATAAAGTGGAAGACCTTTACGGGAATTATATGACGCTTTCTTACATCAAAGACCAAAACCAGATCTATCCTTATCAAATTTCTTATACAGGGAATTCCCAAAATAATTTGCCGACCTTTGCTGTGATCGAGTTTGAATTCGAGAGCCGTCCGGATACGATGTTTTCGTATTTTAGCCGTTTCTTGATCAAGACGGAAAAACGTTTGTCTTCTATTAAGGTCTTTGCTCAAGGCGCGCTTCAGCGCAAATACCAATTTTCTTATACGTTGAGTCCAATGACCCAACGCTCGCTTTTAACCGCTGTGACGCAGCATGGAGCGGATGGCCTCAATAGTTTGCCAGCAACAATGTTCTCGTATCAGCAAAGCGATAAAGGATTTCAGGCGGCGACAGGATGGACTGTGCCGGCTGGCGCTCGATTTTCTGAATATCAGCAAGGATGGCGTTATGCAGATTTAGGAGCGCGCATGATAGATGTCAACTCGGATGGCTATCCAGATATTATCAAGTACCACGAGTATCATGGCGGAGGAGTGACGAGAGAAACATTTTTGCATGACAAGAACCAGAGTTGGGTGGCGTCGCCAGCGAATTGGAAATTCCCAGCGAATTTAAGTAATTTTTTAGCAACCGCTCCAGAGATCGACAGAGGATACGGAGTGACTTTGGCTGATGTTAACGCAGATGGGTGGGTGGATCTTGTGCGGCATTTTCAACAGCATCCTCCGGCTAATGGCGGAGCGATAACCAACCAAGTATTCATTAATAATCATTTAACTGGTTGGGATCTAGATCCTAATTGGCAATTGCCGCAAGATGGTGTCTTGCCGTTGATGTGGGAGCTTGGACAGCCAGTTTATTCGTATCATGAATATACTGGAAATATATTGGACGATGTGAACGGCGATGGTTTTGTGGATTATGTGAAATCGAAAGAAGATGGATGGGGCCCACATACACATATGACGTTCATTAATAATAAGCCGACAGCTAACGGTTGGACTTATCAAAGTGGCTGGAATACGCAAGCCACAGTTTATATGGATTTTGCGCATGGCGCTGTCTTGATCGATCTTAACGGAGATAATCTTAAAGATATTATGTATTCCAAGGATGGAATTAAAAAGATCTTTATTAATAATGGCATGACATGGGTTGATGATACAAATTCACCATGGCTTAATGAATTCGGATATACAAATTTCAACGATGGCTCAACGCAGTGCGCGGATATTAATGGTGATAATCTGCCAGATCTGATCGTTTCCGATGATAATTCGCAAAAAGTCCTTTTAAATAGCGGTCACGGTTGGATCCTAGATAACTCCTGGGTTGTTCCAGGAAATCTAAAGAGCAATGGGGCAAAGCTTGCAGATGTCAATGCTGATGGCATGTTGGATCTTGTGAAGCATTTTAACGGTAACGCTCCTGAAGTGTATATCAACAAAGGGAAAGTGCCAGACCTTCTTGTCGAAATGGACAATGGGATGGGTGGTGTTAAGACGATCGTTTATGATTCCGCCTGTCATTATAACAATACATTCTTTCCGTTCGCCGCGCAGGTCGTTAAGACATTGACCCTGGCAAGCGGAACAGGGGATTTTTATACGACAACATATGAATACGCTAACGGGCTTTGGAGCGCGGACAAAAGAGAATCGCGAGGATTTGGCTATATCAAGGTTTTGGATCCAGACGGTAATTATAGTGAAACTTATATGTTGCAGGACGATGTTTATAAAGGAAGGATCGACCGTCAGGAAAATTATAATGCGGTGGGCCAGCTTTTTTCAAAGACAGTTTACCAGTGGGGCGCTCAACAAATCTTTTCAGGGGTGAATTTTATCTGTCTTACGCAAAAAGACGATTTTCTTTACGACGGGAACGCGACGGGTGTGCGGACACAGGAAAAATATTTTTATGAAGAATCGCCGCAGTACGGGAATCTTACCAAGGCTGTACAGATGGGGAAAGTTGACCTTGCAACAGGAAGCGACATCGAAGCGGACAAGCGCAGCACAGAAACAACATATCACAATAATGTTGCCGGGAATAATTGGCTGCTGGGGTTACCCAAAGAAATTATTGCCAAAGACAACGCGAACGCGCAGGTGCGCAAGACGTTATTCTATTATGACGGCAGCAGCAATATCAATACGGTCCCAAGTTTAGGACAGATGACCAAAAAAGAATTGTGGACAGGAAGTCAGCTAGGTGCTGTTAATCCAGCGAGTGAATACACCTATGACGCTTACGGAAATCTTTTAACGACCAAAGACCCTAACGGTCATGTTTCAACGATCACCTATGACAACGATTTTTATCTCTTCCCGTTGCAGGTCAAGAACGCCAAGAATCATCTTGTTATCAAGGAATATTACGGCGTGAATGGGATCCCGCTGGATAACGGCACAGGATATCATGGGCTTTGGGGCCAGGTAAGATCTGTTAAGGATCCCAATGGTCAGATAGGTGGCAAGACCTACGATACTTTTGGCCGCCTTGTCGCGACGGTATCACCTCTCGATTCGATCGCTTTCCCGACAACAAGTGTGGAATACGATCTGACGAATTCGGGCACAAAGGTCATAACACATCAGCGAGAAGCTCATGGAAAACCCGGGACGATCGACACAGTGTCGTTCTATGATGGCCTAGGGCGCCTTATTCAATCCAAAAGTGAAACTGGTTATATGGGGCAGTTTGTTGTTAGCGGTCAGACCGAGTATAACTCTCGAGGATTGCCACAGAAAAAATACTTGCCGCGTTTTACAAATACACCGATCACAACAGCGGATCCGATCGACCCTGCGGTTGCGCATACGATCATCGCCTATGATGCGATGGGGCGCGCGGTGCAGACGACAAACCCAGACGGGACTTACGCTACAGTTATTTATGATGATCTGACAACGACCGCTATTGATGAGAACGGCCATAAGCAATCTTCGACCGTTGATGCCTACGGCAGGCTGATCCAAAAGCAAGAATACACAGGCGCTGATGGTCGCAGTCTTTATTATCCGACACAAGCCTACAGTCTTTACGCGACGACAAATTATTCGTATGACAGCGAAGGAAATCTTCTCCAGGTCCAGGATGCCTTAGGCAATGTGACGACGATCTCCTATGATGCGTTGGGCCGTAAGATCGCGATGGATGATCCAGATATGGGATACTGGGAATATGATTATGACCCTGCGGGGAATCTCGTTTGGCAAAAGGACGCAAAAAATCAAGTGATCACATTCACATACGATGAGATCAATCGCTTGGTCAATAAGACTGACGGTGCGGCGCTCAATGTCAGTTACACCTATGACGCGACATCACTTATGCCGATAGAAGCTCTTGCCGATGATGATCTTCAAGTCTTATCGGCATCCGTGAATTTTTCTAAAAGCCTTTCATTTTTGGAAGGCTTGCCGCCAGTACAGCCGACGATGGAGCCAAATTATGGTATTGGACGCTTGACAAAGGCGAGCTATCCTGCGGCTGACCAAAGCCGCTTTGTTTATGATGTTTTAGGACGGGAGAAGTCATCGACCAAAAAGATCGATACGGCAAGTTATCAAGTTCGCCGCGGCTACGATGCCTTAAGCCGCTTAACAAGCTTGATCTATCCTGATCAGGCAAAATTAATTTATACATATAATAACGCAGGGCAAATTGACAGCATTAGCGAGATCTTGCCAGGAATCTCTCTTTCGTCCGCAAAAGAAGATGCGGGGAAGATCCAGGATCCTGCTCGATTAGACATGAAAAATTTTTATGGCCATCAATTAAAAAAGAGCAGCCCGGATATCAAACAAAATACTTTACAATATCAAAATTCATTCTTTCAGAGAAAAGCGCAACAACAATCTCAAGATAAAGGTGAAATGAAATTTCTTGGACCTGGCGGCAACATCACTTTAACTGTCAATCCTCTCAATCCTGTTCGAGGCGTGAAGCAACATTACTCGCTTAATGTTTCCTGGTCAGGAGCTTATTGGGAAAATTGGCAATACAGCATATACGTTGCTCTTATAGGTGGGTCAGTATATCCTCCTCCGCTATCCTCGAATCCGCCTGGCGCACTTAATTGGAGCGTAACGCCTCCAGCCTCATGGAATGGGGATCAAATTAATATTAATACAAATTCTGGATCCATGACGATCGTCAAAGAATTAGAAGCATATACCTCCTTTAATGAATTTATTTGGAGAGCTCAGCTTGTCTGCACCCCTCCATGGCCAGGCGCTACATATTTTCCGAGCTTTAGTCAGCTTATGGTTCCTGCGGCGCCAGATCCCGACATAGTCTTGGATGTGACTCCTCAAAGCCCTCATCCAGCTGTCCTTGCTCGGTACGATTTTAATATTTCCTGGTCCAATTTGCCAATGGGGAATAATTATGATTACCGTTTATTTTATACATTGGTTGAGAATGATACGGGTAGCTATTACGGGGCCGCTCAGGATCCAAGTACGTCAAATACGTGGCTGGGAGGCGATATCGATATCTCGGATGCGAATATAAGCGGGAATCATATATCCTCAAAGGAGTTGGTCGCTTTAAGCCATTGCAACGGTAGCCTTATCACAAGCTATCGATGGATGGCTCAAATTCGCCGCGTCATATCTGGACAGACATATGATCCTCATGACCCTCAAACATTCTATACTGTCGCAGAGAAAACCGTTGAAGTTCAGCCGGGAACC
>CAZAOD010000017.1:10138-15579 GCA_964486675.1 uncultured Planctomycetales bacterium
CGAATTTTCTTGGTCTGATCCGATCCCGACTTTTGATGATCAGAATTATGATTACAAATATTACGTGACCATTCTTGACGCGGATTCCAATTATTTGTCCGCGACAACAAGTAACGGCCAGTGGTGGACAGAGGTGGGCGCTATCACGCAAGCCGCGCCGAATGTGATCTCGATCACAAAAAACTTAACCGTGCAGAACAATGACGGCTCTTCCGCTAATACGGATCAGTTCACGTGGGTTGGAGAAATTCGCCGTTATCCACAAGGAGGGAGCACGACATACGATGTTTTGTCAACAGTTACGGAAACAGTTAATGGAAAAGATTTGGGTTCGGGTGTCTATGTTGTGGATGTCCGATACAGCGCGGCCGGCCAGATCCTTGAGATCGAGCTTGGTAACAACACCAGAACAATCTACACGTATGACCCGAATAGTTTACGCTTGACGCAGCTCGTCACGAAGAACGCTCAAAATCAATCCATCCAAGACTTTAGTTACAGCTACGACAGCGTTGGCAACATTCGCGCGATCAGCGACGCGGTCAATACCGCAACGCAAAGTTTCCAGTATGACGCCTTAAATCGTTTGATCTACGCGCAGGGAAGTTATGGTGCAAAGTTTTATCAATACGACCAGATTGGCAATATTATCCAGAAAGATAATTTAACGTTCACCTATGGACAGAACGGTGCCGGACCGCACGCGGTTACCTCATTATCCAACGGAACAACGTTCCAGTACGATGCCAACGGTAATATGAAGAAAAAGACGGATGCCAATGGCGCTGTCTGGGATTATCTTTACGATACAGAAAATCGCCTCACGGAGGTCAAGAAGAACAGCGCGACACAAGCCAAGTTTTATTATGATGGCGACGGCGGCAGGGTCAAGCGCGTTAATTATGATAACAATAGTATCGCCGTTGACGATAATGTTGGGCTTTTTGACGTGTCGAAGTTTTCTTACGCGAAAAATTTAACGATCAACAGTATCCCTGCCACGGTCACGACAACCACAAGGTATGTTGGCTCGTTGTATGAGGTCAGTGGTTCTGCGCCTACGCGTTATATTTATTTCGGTGATACGCGTGTAGCACAGGTCCAAAGCGGCCAGGTCGTTTATTATCACGGTGATCATTTGGGCGGGACCAACATCGTCACCAATAACAGCGGGGTCGTCAAGGAGCTCTGTGAGTATTTGCCATTCGGCGGGTTCGCGCGTCATGAAAAATACGGCAACAGCGCGGAGACAGCGCATTTTTATTTCACGGGAAAACAACTTGATGAGAAAACCGGGCTGTATTACTATGGAGCTAGGTATTATGACCCGATCATTGGCAGATTTGTAACGCCGGATACAGTGGTACCGTCATCAGCGAATCCGCAAGCGTTGAACCGATATTCATATGTTTACAATTGCCCGCTAAATTATACAGATCCCTCCGGGAATTTCCCTTGGCTTGTTATTGGTGCTATTATTGGCGCTATCAGCGGAGGCATTTCAGCTTATAATAGTGGCGGTAATGTTTGGCAAGGGGCTTTGCTTGGAGGCCTCATGGGAGGTTTGTCCGGCGCAACTCTTGGAGCAAGCGCTGAGGCGTTGAAAGGCATTGGGCAGGGAATCTTTTTGCTTAAGGGATCGGCAGCCACAGGATTGGCTTCTCAAGTTGCATCTGCTGCTGGAGCCCAGGATTTAAGTCGACATCTTGGTTACGCAGCCATGGGAATGGCAGCTACATTTACAGTTTGGAATGTTGGGAGGGGAGTTAGGGATTGGATTCATGAAAGCAGATTTCGAATCGTGGATGGCTTTGGCAGAAACGCTACGCCAGTTAATGGAAGCCATGTTCATGTTAATGGAGTCACTACAGAATTCGGAGGCGCCATTCAGGAAGCATTTGGAAAGGTTGGGGCGGATTACCTTGCCTACAACCCAACATCGGGGGCTATTGCTGATTTGACAGAATCTTTGCTAGGAAAACTGACATTCACAAGCTCAATATCAAGGCAAGTTGCAAATAGCATTTCAGAATTACATGAAGTAACCCTATCGGGATTTAGCCAAGGAGGCATCATAGCTTCAAATGCTGCTTTAAATCTTGGCTTAAGAGGACAAAGAGATGTTCTGAAGCATCTTACGGTGGGGTCAACGCAGGTAAGTCAGGCTAGGGTTCTGTTGTCTGGCGCAATTGGAGGATTAGATTCAAAACACATTTTATATAAGACAGGAGTTTGGGATTTTTCAAACTTTCTGGCGCCAAATTTAAATCTCGATAGCTTTACAGGGGGAGTTGTTGGCACGGCTATCTTGCCTGTTGGGATACAAAATCATTATTGGCCTTATTAATCAATATGATAGTTAGGATCAAGAATATATTTCTTATTGCGGCTCTTCCTTTTTTGGTTGGTTGCTTAGCTGAGAGAAATTTACTTAGGTCAGTCAACGATTCAGAAAATAGCGTTCAATATTTTGATCAAGTTGAAAAAGCCCAAGATAAAATATCTTTATATATTGGCAAAGGCTCAGATGTATTGCTGAAAGATTTCGGACCTCCTACGGAAATCAATAAAAATGTACTCCATAAAGGAAAGACTTATGATGAGGAATGGTATTATTACCATTCAACAGGATTGCCTCTCGTGAACCAGAACTCATGGGCTTATATTTTTTATATTAACAATCATATTATTGAAAGTGCTGTGTTTTTATAGCACCCCAGAAAGTTTATAGATAAGCGTTTGTGATTGTGTGAGTTATGATAAAGTATGCTATGATAAAATAAAATTATCTCAACTGTTAAGTTAGATTATGAAACTATTTAAACGTATTATCTTATTTTTTGGCCTTGTTTTTATTTTACTGTTCGTTTTTCTAGCGACAGCCGTATTTGTGGCCGCAAACCTGCGCATTAAGGATATCGTCGAGCGGGAGATCGAGCAGGATATTGGCATTGATATCACGATAGAGCATGTCAAATTTTCTCCATTATTGGCGCGTATTTCCGCGCAGGGGATCATGATCCGTAATCCGGCAGGATTCGCAGAGCCAGAACTCGCCTACATTAACGTGGTGCATTTTATTTTTGACCCCATTGAGGTCATTGTTCAGCGCAAACCTAATATCTATCTTTTTGCGATCGATGTCGAACGTATCAATATCGTTCGTAACGCCCAAAAAAAGGTCAATATCCAGGAGATCGTCGCGAATTCAAAAATAAAGGCTGTCAGTGAAACTCAGACACCCTTTTATTTTGATGTCGCGGTGATCAGTATCGCTAAGGTTAATTTTCTTGATCATGCCTCAGGTAAGAAAAAAGTGTCGACGTATCCTGTCCGTATTAAGAACGCGACTTTCTTTGATCTGAAGGATGGTAATGAAGTCGCCCGAATGATCATCGCTGAGGCGTTGCGACATACCGAGATCGGAAAATTGCTGCATATGACGGTCGTTCCGGTAGTAACACAGGTCAATAACACGATGTCCGCGATGTGGGGAGCGACAAGAACAGGCGCTAAGGGTGCCTTTGAGATCATCGCGCTACCTTTTAATTTGCTGACAGGGCGATAGAGGATCTTTAAGGTGAAAAATTCTATTTGACCAGGGCTGATATGTGAGTATAATACGCCTAAAGATTAGAACGTCCTAACGCCGCCAAGGAGATAGCTAACCTTGGCGGTTTTTATTTTAGCTAAACAAGAAAGATAGAAGGTGTTTGATGAACAGTAAACCAGGAAACATAAATCAATTTTCACTACATCCTCCAGCGCAAGGCCAGGGTTTTTTTGGGCTTGGCATTGCGCCTAAGATCCTGGATGTTTTGGAGCGTCTTAAATTCAAGGCGCCAACACCCATCCAGAAAAAAGCGATCCCCTTGGGGATCGATGGTAAAGATGTCGTTGGCATCGCCCAGACAGGCACAGGGAAAACGCATTCGTTCGCGATCCCGATGATCCAGCGCTTAGCCCAGGGTGGAGGCAAAGGCCTTGTTTTGGCTCCCACACGTGAGCTCGCGGTACAGATCGATGAAGCCTGTCGCATTTTGGCGCATGCCTTTGGGATGCGCACCAGCTGTCTTATTGGCGGCGCGTCCATGCATGATCAAATACGTGTTCTAAGAAAAGGTCCGCGGATCGTGATCGCTACACCCGGACGCTTGTTAGACCATATCGAGCAAAGAAATATTTCGCTTAATGATGTCAGCATGCTTGTCTTGGACGAAGCGGACCGCATGCTGGACATGGGGTTTGCGCCTCAGATCAATCAGGTGCTGCGCCTTGTCCCTCGCGAGAGGCAAACCATGCTTTTTTCAGCAACGATCCCAAAAGCTATCATGGAGATCGCGAGCAAATACATGAAGCTTCCTGTTTCGGTTGAGATCGCTCCGTCGGGAACGGTTGCCGAACGGGTGACCCAGGAAGTCTTTATTATCCCTAAGGATTCTAAGGTCAAACTTCTTGAAAAGATCCTCGCTCAATATCACGGCTCGGTTTTGCTTTTTTCACGCACAAAACATCAAGCGCGAAAGTTGACCATCGCGATCCGCAACATGCGCTATAGCGCGGCAGAGATCCATTCGGACCGCTCTTTATCTCAAAGGCGGGAGGCCTTGGAAGGATTTAAGTCAGGAAGGTTCCGTGTGCTTGTGGCAACGGATATCGCCTCGCGGGGGATCGATGTGGCGGGCATTGAACTTGTGGTCAATTACGACCTTCCGGAAGATATTGAGAATTATGTCCATCGCATTGGCCGTACGGGCCGCGCTGGACAAAAAGGACACGCGATCTCCTTCGCGACGCCTGATCAACGCAGCGATGTCCGCAACATTGAACAGCTTATCAAAGCAACGTTGCCGATATCGAAACATCCGGAATTTCCAGATATTTCTTTTACTCCAGGCGTTGTTATACAGACTGGGCGCAGGCCGTTTACGCCGC
Source organism: uncultured Planctomycetales bacterium (assembly GCA_964486675.1). Classification (GTDB taxonomy): domain Bacteria; phylum Omnitrophota; class Gorgyraeia; order Zapsychrales; family Aceulaceae; genus CALGLP01. Next base: position 15,074 of record CAZAOD010000017.1, read on the forward strand.
GCGTGCGCCATCAAAAGGTTCAGCCGCGCAGAGGTTTCTCGCGCAGTTCACGACGGAGGCCATGGTAAGGTCTTTTGGGATTTGAAATCTTGAAAAGTTTTGATAGAATTGACAACCAAGGAATTTTGCGCCTTGCTCACAACATTCCCTGAGATTGCACAAGAGAGGTTGGAGCAGGTGCAAATCCATCTTGAGGATATATTAAGGAATTTTGCGCCTTGCTTACAAGGCTTTGAAGGAGCTTGCGCCGTGACCCAATTGTTCTGTGATTTGTTGCAGCGGAAACTGGGATAGACGATTGATGTGATGTGAAATATAAAATATGCGCCTGCCCCGATTATTCCGAATAAATTTGAGGTAATCGGGACTGCGCAATCTCGCTGATAGAAATATTATGTAATTGCGCCTGTAGCGTAACGGATAGCGCATTGGCCTCCGGCGCCATACGTGGCCGTTCGATTCGGCCCAGGCGCGCTTTCTATTCCAGGAATTAAGGTCCGCGCCAC
>CAZAOD010000017.1:15679-21508 GCA_964486675.1 uncultured Planctomycetales bacterium
CGCGCCACGAGGAAGTCTTTCGAGGCGCGTTATTTCTTAAAAGTAGCGCTAAGGTAAACGCGCCCGCTTCCTCGAAAAAAGATTTTTGTCGAAGCAGGGCGCTTTTCATGTCTGATCTAACGTTTCGGTGAGCGCACCCGGCAAAACCAGCCAGGGTGCGCTTTTTTTGAAAAAGATTAAGGTAACCGCGCCCGCCTAAGCTCAGGACAGGGCGCGTTTTCTTATCGTAATTCCTTTAAAAATCAGTAGAATTCAACCTGTTTTCTTAATATAATGAAAAAAATCGAAAGCAGGCACTGATCCCATGTTCAACCGTTTGAAATCGTTTTTCAAGAAGGCTCAACTCTCGTCAACCTCTTTGTCGGGCCGCCGCATCCTCGTTGTTGAAGATGAAACCGCGCAGCGATTGACGCTGGAGCGTATCTTACAAAAAGAAGGTGTTCATGTTGTGTCCGCGGAAAACGGCGAGCAGGGATTGCGTAAAGCAGTCGAATTCTTTCCTGATGTCATTTTGTTGGATGAACGTATGCCTGTTATGAGCGGCGCAGATATGTGCCGTGAATTAAAAAAGCATGAGGTGACCAGGGATATCCCGGTCATTTTTTTGACAGCGGCAGATTCTCCGGAAGATGTCGTTGAGCATTTCGAGCTTGGCGCGGAGATCCATCTTGCCAAACCCATCAACGCCAAAGAGCTTATTTCTCAGATATTGATCAGCTTGAACACTGTAAAGGAATAAAAAATGTTAGATCTAAAGTTTGTTCGCGAAAATGATAAGGCAGTCCGCAGCGCCTTAGCAGCTCGCAGCGGTTATCGTGTAGATATCGATCTGTTTATGGATTTGGACCAGAGGCGGCGTAAGTTTTTGACCAGGCTTGATGAGCTGCGCGAGAAAAGAAATGTCGCTAATGATGAAATTTCTCAATGTTTAAAAGAAAAAAAAGACGCTAAGGCCAAGATCGAGGCTATGAAAGAGGTGTCGCAGAAGATCAGCGAACTTGAGCCGCAAGTAAAAGAGCTTGAAGCGCAAGTGGAAGCGATCTTGATGGGCATTCCTAACATGCCCCACATTTCTGTTCCTATCGGCAGTCCTGAAAAAAATCAATATGTCCGCCAAGTCGGTGAACCGGTCAAGTTTGATTTTAAACCTAAAGCCCATTTTGAGATCGCGGAAGCGCTCAACATTATTGATTTCAAAAGGGCATCCAAGATCACAGGATCGAACTTTATCGTTTATAAAGGCGCGGGCGCGCGGCTTGAGCGCGCGTTGTTAAATTTTATGCTGGAACTGCATACCCGTGAGCATGGATACGTGGAAATCTTTCCGCCGTTTTTGGTGAACCGTGCTTCTATGACCGGAACCGGACAACTGCCAAAGATGGAAGAGGATATGTATCGGCTTAAAGACGAAGATCTTTTTCTTATCCCAACAGCTGAGGTGCCCGTAACGAACCTTCATCGAGATGAGATCCTTGTAGAAGAAGACCTGCCGATTCGCTATGCCGCCTATACAGCGTGTTTTCGACGAGAGGCAGGGTCTTACGGCAAGGATACCCGCGGGTTAATGCGTGTGCATCAATTTGACAAAGTAGAGCTCGTAAAATTTGTTAGGCCTGAAACATCCTATGACGAGCTTGAAAAACTCCTCGGCAACGCGGAGAAGGTTTTGCAGCTTTTAGGACTTGCGTATCGCGTAGTCATGCTGGCTACTGGGGACCTGAGTTTCGCGGCCGCCAAGTGCTATGATCTAGAGGCGTACGCGGTTGGTTTGGACAAATGGCTTGAGGTTTCCAGTTGTTCTAATTTTGAGGATTTTCAGGCGCGACGTTCCAATATTAGATTTAAAGGCAAAACAATACCCAAGCCGACATATGTCCACACGCTAAACGGCTCCGGGGTCGCTCTGGCGCGTACGATGGCCGCTATTCTAGAAAATTATCAGACCGCAGACGGCAGGGTCGTTATCCCGCAGGTTTTGCGCCCGTTCATGGGAGGGGAGGAATACATTGGTCCAACGACTCGTTAGTGTCTTAAAGTTTACCTTATTCGTCCTTTCGATTCCTCTTATTTTTGCCGCGGTCACGGGCTTTATTAATGAAATATTGCTTTTGGAGCCCGCTCAGAGCAATTGTTTTTTCTGGGGCATCATCAGCTATTTGCTTTTTCATCTCTTTGTTGCAGAACCAATCGTTATTTATCAATATGGTAAAGGGCTTGTGGCAGATATTTTTAAATTTTTCCAGCCACTTGTTGTGGTCGCTCCTCTGATCCTGCCTATCTTCGCGATCCTTTTTTTGATCTTATTGTACTTAGCGCCGTTTGTTGTTAAGACGGTTGACCTGTCTTTATATTTCTTATTCTTTGCCAGTTTTACTTTCGCGATGCATTTAGTGCTGACCGCTAAAGAGTTGCGTGCCCAAGACGCGCAGACTTTGAGGTCTGATTATTTTTTCTCGATGACCTTGGTCTTTTTTGTCAGCGTGCTTGCTATGGCAGGGATGATCGATCTATGCTTGAATCGTTTTTCATTTATCCAATTCTTGAAAACAACATTGACCATCGCAAGCGATATTTACCAGGCGATCTTTAAGCAGCTTTTTATACCTCGATAACCTCAAAACAAAAAGGATCCATAAGCTCATGATCAGGAACAAGAATGTTTTCTTTCTTTGCGTTTTGTCGCTTTTTTTCTTTTTGTCAGGGGCCTGCGGCCTTATTTATGAAATCATCTGGGTGCGCAAACTTGGCTTGATCTTTGGCAATACAACCTTGGCGATCAGCACGGTTTTGGCAGTTTTTATGGCCGGCCTTGGGCTGGGAAGTCTTTTTTTTGGGCGTTATATAGACCGTCATAAGGATCCGTTGCGCTGGTACGGATGGCTTGAGATCGGGATCGGTATATTTTGCTTGGCAACACCGAGCATTTGGACCCTTGTTGAGCGAGGCTATGTTCTTGTCTATCAGGTGCTGAGGCCAGGGTTTTGGCAGTTCAGCCTTATCCGTTTTGCCGTGTCTTTCCTTGTACTCTTTATCCCGACCTTTTTAATGGGAGGGACTTTGCCGGTCGTGACAAAATTTTTAGTCCGTGATTGTCGAGAGACGGCGAGGACAGTTGGATTTCTTTACGGTGTTAATACCTTTGGAGCGTGCGCAGGTGTTCTTGTTTCAAGTTTTTTTGCCATTTATTATTTTGGTATTAACGAAACTGTTTTCATTGCCGCGGCAGTTAATATTTTTATTGGGTTAGCCACATTTTTTGTGTTGAAATTAGCAAAGTCGTGGCAGGAGGCAGATGGTGTCGATGAAAACGCCTTAGAAGAAGATCCTTTGTCTCAAGCTCAGGCCGATATGCCGCAAGGACGCTTACCTCACACCTATCTTATGAAGCTGCTCTTTTTTGTTTTTGCGCTTTCTGGTTTTACATCGATGACATATCAATTATGCTGGACAAAAGTTTTAGCGCTGTGCTTGGGCAGTTCGGTTTACTCTTTCGCGATTATGTTGGCTACTTTTCTCGCTGGTTTGGCGATTGGCAGCTTTTTAACGGGATGGCTGGCGCGGTATATCAAGATCGGCTATCCTTTGGTCGCGATCACGCAAATCTTGATCGCTTTATTTGTAGCATGGGGCGTGACCATGTTCGATCAGCTTCCGTTTTATTTTTTGCATTTCTTTAGTCTTTGGAAAGCAAATCATTTTCTGTTTAACTTATCAAAATTTTTACTGTCGAGCCTTGTCATTCTTCCGCCAACGATCCTCATCGGTTGCATGTTTGCCATGGTGGCTCAGATCCTGAATCGATCAGTTGCGACTACCGGAAAGACGATCGGACACGCGTATTTGATCAACACTATAGGGTGTATCGTGGGTTCCGTGTTCGCTGGATTTATCTTTGTTCCAAGCATGGGGATCTATCGAACGCTGATCTTGATGATCCTTTTTAATTTGATCGCAGGTTCTTTTTTTGTGATCGTGTCAAGCAAGGGCTGGAAAAAAAGACAGATCGTCGCAATAACCGGACTTATTATGGTCGCTGTTTTTTTCTTGCTGCAGGCGCGTCCTTGGTCCAAAGGCCTGTTGACAACGAATATCGCGATTGATCCGAAAACTTATTTAGGTCACAGCAAATACGAGATCCTCAGCAGTACCGCGCAAAATGAATTGTTATATTATAAAGAAGGTCTTAGCGGCACAGTTGCCGTTAAGCGTCATCATGAAGTGCTTTCTCTATCGATTAATGCGAATATTGATGCCTCAAGCGGAACAGACATGTATACCCAGCTTCTTATCGGGCACCTACCAAGCCTTTTCGCGGATAAGCATGACAAGGCTTTGGTTATCGGTATGGGAAGCGCTGTCACGGTCGCCGCTTTAGCTGCGTATCCGTATAAAGAGATTCATTGCGTCGAGCTTGAGCAGGGGGTTGTGGAGGCAGCTAAGTTTTTCGCAAAGGAAAATCGCGATGCTCTCGATGACCCTCGCGTCAAGAGCATTGTGAATGATGGACGCAACCATTTGCTGGTGGAAGATGTTTTGTATGATGTTATTGCGTCAGAGCCATCCAGCCCCTGGATGGCCGGTGTGGCAAACTTGTTCACTGTTGAACAATTTCGCCTTATCCAGAAACGCTTAGCTCCTCAGGGGGTCGTTTGTCAATGGCTCAACACCTATAGCATGTCATCAGAGAATATCCAGATGATCATCAAGACATTTCGGAGTGTTTTTCCTTACACAAGTTTGTGGCAGACGATTGGCGCAGATCTGCTTCTGATCGGATCAAATCACGAAATAGTCTATGATCTTCAAAAAATAGACCAACGGATCCAAAATAATGTCCTGCTGCAAAAAGATCTTAAATCATTTAAGGTCTTTAATGCCGCAGGATTGTTGTCTTGTTTTATGCTAACTGGCGAAGAACTGGACAGAATGAGCGCGCATGCGCTACTTAATACCGACAATCTGCCGCTGTTAGAATACTCTGCCCCTCTTAATTTGTACGGATATGAACAGGTTGTTTCGCAAAATCTTCAGATGATCAACTCTTATCGGATAAACCGCTATCCGAAGATCTTGAACGGACCGGGGTCGATGCAGGAAAAAGTGATATTTCATAATACGGTCGCGAGGGCAGCGCTTGAGAAAGGGGATTTTACAACAGCCACAGCCGAGATGGCTTTGTCGAACAAAGAGCAGGCCTTAAATCCAGGATCAGTCCTTAATTACGGCATCTTTCAGTTCCATACCAGGAAGATCCCTGAGGCGATCGCTAACCTTGAAAGCTATGTTAGCCAAAACAGCGATGATTTTGACGCCCAATTTTATCTTGCCAGGGCGTATATGGCTAAAGGAGAAATCGACAAGGCGAGCATTTTGTATGCCAAGGTGGTCTCCGCGATTCCGGATAATTACGACTATCTGATCACTTATGGCCAGGCTCTCACTCAAAAAGGTGAAATCAATAAAGCGGTCGAGATCATACAGCAGGCGATCGATGTTAAAGGGCTAACGCTCCCTAACGGTCTTCTTCTGGCCAATGTTCTTTTCGCTGGGCGACAGATGGAAAAAGCGATCGCCATGATCGAGCATCTGATCAGTCTTTATCCGCATTCTTTTATCGGTTATGAAACTCTTGCAAGAATGTTCGAAGCGACTGGTGCATTGCCTGAGGCGATCGGGGCATATCAAAGAGCGTCACATATGATCCCCTTTGATGCAAGGTTGTATTATGCCTTGTCGATCTTGTATGAGAAGGTTAACGATAAACGTTCTGCGCGTCTGATGGCAAAGCGCTATCAGTTTTATGATAACGCACCTAAGATCGGCAGAAGC
>CAZAOD010000017.1:21518-29567 GCA_964486675.1 uncultured Planctomycetales bacterium
AGCTCTTCGGCGCAGAAGTAGCCGAGGACAAGCTGAGGATATCATGACAGGAAGAAAAATTTTTGGGATGGCTATGATCATGTGTCTTTGCTATTCTTCGGGCCTTTTTGCTCAAGGCTTAGAAGAACAGAACCAGCTTGATATCGTCAAAGGTAGAGTGGTCGAGACAGATTGGGTTGCTGGGAAGTTGGTCGTTAGGATCGACGATGCTTATCAGCCGGACCAGATCACATTGTTCGTAACTCGCGACACAAAGATCACAAAGGGCGCAAGCGATATTTCCTTAGCGGATATTTTGCAAATGGATTATGTTACAGCTCGGTATTATGTGAATTCTTTCGCGGGATTGCGCGCCGTTAGCGTTGAAGTTCGTCAATAAATTAACCTAAGGAGGCCTGTATGAATCGGATCGTTAAGCCTGGCGTGATCGTTTTGGCGGCTATCATCTGCGTTTCTTTCTTTTTGCCTTGGATCTCTGTAGAGTCACAGATGATCGGGGGCCTTTCAAAAGTCCTGACAGGTAAACGTCAGGCCACGATCGACACGATCAGTGGCTTTAGCGTTCCTGTCATGGCGAATAGTTCCGAATCGCGCTTTATGATCAGCATTATCCAGATCTTTAATCCTGGCATTCAGGATGCGGATAAAAAAAGTTTTTTGATCTGGGGTGTTCCTTTGCTCGCGGTATTTTTGGCGATCGTCATGCGTTTTCTTGATAAGAATCGATGGGTTAATCTTGCTATCGGCATAATAGGCATTGGCATATTTTTAGGCGCGGCATACAAGATCTCAACAACGGATCTCGACAAGCTGGTTTTAAAGGCAAATATTGCTTTTGGCCTATGGCTTGTTTTGGGTTCTTATTTGCTGATGGGACTTTTATGTCTTAGCCACTTCTTTTCTCTTCCAAAGAAGAAGTGAAATACGTTTTATTTTAATGTCATTGGCGGTAAAAAGAGTGTGAGGCTGTAGATATAAACAGAATGTCCTTTCATCCTTTATATCTTATTTTGTATCCTAAAAATTTATAGGACTTGCCTGACATTTTGGGGCTTTATATGCTATACTTTAATTGCTCACAGTTGTTTTATATACTTGATTCTAGAGTTTATAGCTAGCCCGAAGAAGAATGTTTATTTATGGGCATAGCTGTTTTCTCTCCTATTGAGACCATAAAAGAAAGAATAAACTATCATGGCAATCAATAATAATAGAGTCTTTATCCTTTTTTCTTTGATGGCGATCGTTTTTTTAGGCTTCTGTCCGTCAAGCGAATCTGCCTTCGACCTTACTGCCAGCCCTCTTAGGGGTGGCAGCAGCTTAAGATTCGGCCGTGTCACTTCCGCTCAGACAGCGAATCAAGAAGTTCGTTTACGGATCAATACGAACCAAGGGGTTCAGTATCAAGTATTTCAGTCCATGATCGAGCCATTGATCAGCGAAAAAGGAGAACCTTTGCGGGCTTCAGCCTTAAAAACATATTCCATCACAGGCTCTAACGCTTTGGGGACGCTTTATTTGCAGCAAATGAGCTCCATGAAGAATATTGATGATCTGGTCTATACCTCAAACGGCACCGGACAAAGCGATTCTTTTACAATGGTTTACGCGATCGATCCCGCGCAGATCGATGTTTCAGGCCGTTTTTCCGGAAAGATTTTATATACGCTCAGACCTGTATCGGGGGGAAGTCAGATCCAGGCCTATTTGGATGTTTTCCTTGAGATCCCTCAAGATTTTAAGGTCCAAACTCAGGCGTCGTCAGGATTGGATACGGTGCGTTTGCATACAAGAGGTGCCGCAGGGCTGGAGGGTTATTTTAATATTTCTTTTTCTGGCAATCTCGGCGACAGTCTTGTGATCTATCAAGATATCGACCGCTTGCCTGCCAACGACCGTAATGAAGAGATCCGAAAAGATATGCTGAAGTTTTCTGTGAGCACGACCCAGGAGGGGGCCACTAAGTATCCAGGCCCTACGAATATTTCTAAACGTCTTATGATTTATACATCAAAGGACACAAGCGATACAGTGAATGTGCGTTTTTCTTTAGATCAAGACGTCATTGCTGAGCAAAAGGCAGGTGTATATCGCGGACAAGTGAAATATTCTCTTGAAAAGCAAGGCATCGCGCAAATCCTTTTGTTAGACCTGGAAATTACGATCGATCCTGTTTTTCAACTTGATGTCAGCTTTCCTGAAGGGCGCGAGCCGCGCTTTGATGATGTTCTGCCCAATAGCCCTCCTCAGGTCAAAGAAGCGATCATTGACGTCAAAACAAATCTTGGAAGACCATACATGGTCGTGCAGAAGATCGCTGCGCCACTTGCAAATATCAAAGGTGTTGTTTTTAAGCAGGAATTCTTTGACATGAAAGTTGAGGGCGTGAGCGGACAAGGGAAGAGCAGTTTTGAAGATTTTATGGCTGTCCCTCAGGAAGAAAGAGCGATCTTCCAATCAGATGCTAAGGGAACGCCTTGCAAAATCAGGGTGCTCTATCGCTTAAAACCCTATCCTGAAATGGAGCCTGGTAATTATTTAACATCGATCGTTTATTCATTAGGTGAAATATAGAAAGGAGGAGAGCCACGGAACTAAAAATGTTGTTTGGTTAAGGAAAAAAATAAAAATTAAAGGAGAAGCAAAATGAAAAAAATAACACTTACACTAACGTTGCTGCTTGGCGTTATCTTGATCGCCGCGCCAGTTAGTTTCGCGCAGGTGAATGCGACAAAGACATTCACGGTGTCCGCGACGATTCCTGGAGCGACAGGTATTTCGATCAACGCCTACAATGTGACTGGAAGCAACAATCCGGTTCTTGTTTCCGGCCTTGATCTAAACTTTGATCCGCTCACATATGATCCGGTAAACTATATCTACATGCCAGATCATTATTTCTATATTGATGTTCAAGCGACAGGAGGCCCTGGAACTCCGACAACGACCTTGACCTTTACTCAAGGCTCAAATCCTAATGCCGCTAATAGCGGTAACGGCCTTGGATGGAAGGGCGCGTTGACATACGCCAAGGTGGATTCTCTCGGTGCTGTCACGTTGTTGCCGACACATCCTAAAGAGCTTTTTAAGGATGTTAGCGGAGATGTCGTTCTGCCAGCCGAGCTTGGCACAGGTACTTTCTTTAGGGCTTATTTAGGTTTGAACGTTGATAGCACAATGCCTGCGGGCGGCGAAATGTTCACCTTAAATGATGCTCCTGGTCTTTATGACGGGACATTATTGGTCACAGCAACCATACCGTAAAAACGACCTGTTGTCATTTGCCGATATTGTCAAGACTTGCTGAGGAGGAGAAATTTCTCAGCAAGTCTTGAAGAGAGGCCTTGTATGAAAAGAATCTCTTTTTTTGTCGGATTATGTTTTGTTTTTTTATCCCTGGCGCTATCAAGCCAAGCTTCAGCTCAGATGCTCCTTGAGACCGGGAAGATCGCGCTTTCACTAAAGCCTGGAGAGACTGCTGTCGGCGAAATAAAAATCAACAATATCACGGATAAAGAAGTGTCCGTCAAGGCCTATTGGCAGGATTTTGCTTATACGCCTCCATTTGATGGAAATAAAACGTTTTTTCCTCCCGCAACGACTCCAAATTCCTGTTCTCAGTGGGTCAGCTTTAGTCCTCAGGATTTTCAACTCAAGCCTTTTGAGAAAAAGACCGTTTCTTATAATATTAAATTCCCTGTGTCAGCTCAGGGAGGATATTATGGTGTTTTATTTTTTGAGAATCACAGTGCCCAGAAAGATTCAAAAACAGGCGTTAGCGTGATCGCCAGGGTCGGGTGTCTGTTCTTTCTTGAAACCGCCGCAAGTTCCAAGGACGCTAAAGTTCGGGATGTGAAAGCTGTTGGAAATCGTATTGAAGGGGACATTCAAAATAATAGCCAAATCATATTGATACCTAAAGGGATTTTCTATATTATGAATGATGAGGGGCTGATCGCGGATCGTGGCGAGTTAGACGCTTTTTATTTGCCCCCAGGTCAAGATGTCCCGTTCTTTATTCATGTTTCGGACAAGGTTTCGCTTGGGACATACACCATGGTCCTTACCTTTGATCTGGGCGATGGCGACAGTTTGGTCCAGGAAGTGGATTTTACGAAAACCGACAGATCAAATCTTGCGATCCTTCAAGTGCGGGACTAATGAAACGAATATTTTATGCACAGAAAAATATTTTTCGTTGCCGCAGGATTAATCCTCCTATTTTTTTCTTGCCTTGCCAGCGTTTCACGCGCTGAAGAGCTCGTTTCCTATGATTTTTTTGAAACTAGAGGGATGTTCGAATTAGCGCAAGGTCGCTATGCAGACGCGATCGTCTTTTTCAATGAGGCTTTAGCGATCAACCCGCAAGCCAAGAATTCCTTGCGCTTCTTGAACGCCATTAAGCGGCTTCTGGAGGGGCGTTACGGTGTTATTGAATTCCGAGAAAAGTCCAAAAGCTTAGAGTGTGAAGCGGCCGCCGCATGGACAGCGACCAGTCAGGGGCAGATCGTGGACGTAGTCCTGCCAGGATCTGCCATCGAGGATGATCTTCTATCGGCAGTCTCTTTTCACGCAGACCCTGTCTACGTTAGCGGTTCTGTGAGTCCAAGCGGCACGACAGACAAGACAGAGGAGCCTATACGATCAAGAAATCAAGATATTTCTGCCGCGCTCGATATCATTGAGTCAGCTGCCAGGCAGAAAGTTTTTTCGGGCAAAGCAGCGACCATTGATGATCAAGAAAGTGATGCCCAACACAAGACGCCTGCGATCGTATCAAGTGAGGCTGTTTCTGAAGGCGAATCAAAGAAAGATCTTTCCAGGTCGAAGGCTGATGTTTTAGATACGATATATTTAAATGATGAACTTTGGAGCTTGCCTGTAAAGCCTAAGCTTGAGATCGAAATAGACCACTCGATCATTCTTGAAGGGGACAACGTTGAGCGGTTTCTGATCGTGACCCCTGGATCCATTAGCATTAAAAAACTTGATCGCAACAAGATTCTTCTTCTTGCGGAAAAGAGAGGATCCACGATCATTCTTGTCTGGGATGCGCATGGACGTTGGTCGTTTAATACTGAAGTTGTTTTTCCGTCTCAGAAGGCAAGCGCAAAGACCTTTGCTGTCTTTCAAGAGGAGGCTGATCCGTTCCGTTTTACATATGCCGCAGATTGGAGCCAGTTTTATTCCAGTGAAGATACGGATATCTTTGAGCGGCGATCGCTGATCTTTACGCAACGATTGATGTTAGACGGAGAAACGCCCTATGGAGATCTCGACACATCTGTGGTGTTCAATAAGTTTGACGCAACGACTAAAGCCACAGGATATACGATTGGCTTGAGCGATGGATCCATTGGTCCGTTATCAGATTTTCGTTTACGCGGTTTCGATGCTCGTAAAACTTTCTCGCCTCTCACGCTATCCTCTAAATATTTTCGCGGTATCCTTTTTGAAAAAGATTTCTTTGACGAGAATATGGAAGCGACATTCTTATGGGGTCGTGATCGTTCAGCATACGGATATCTGCTCCCGGGCGCTGTTGATAAAAGAGATTTCTTCGTGACAGGAGGGAGACTGCATCTTTTTCCTAATGGAAAGCATCAATACGCCTTTAATTATACGGCGAGCGATGGAAATGACCGCCCTTCTTATGTCAAGAATACAGTGATGTCCGTGGAAACATTTCAAGATTTTGGAAAAATGGACTTTGCGGCTGAAATCGCATACGGCGATAAGGATCTTGCCCGCACAGCGAATTTTGGGTTTGAGCTAAACCCTCAGATGGATTTTTCAATTAATCTTCGGGATATTGATAAGAATTATGCAACGGCTACCTCTAGCGTTGGAAGCCAGGGAGAGGCGGGGAGTATCCTTTCTTTTGTTTGGCGTCCTGAAAGTTTTAGTTTTGATTCGACCGTTGATATTTACCGCAATCGCTACATTTTTAACCCTAACAATGAGGGGGCAATTAATTATGACTGGTCGACGTCCATACGCAAAACGTTGACGAATTTATCCTGGTGGAATACAAATATTTATTATTCGAACACTCCGGGACTTGTTTCGCCCCATCGAGATTTCCGGATTTTTAACACATATTCGAAAAATTTTAAGATCACGGATATGAAAATGCTGTCGCTTCATTTTGGCCAATCGTATCAAAAAAGTCGATACGCGTATTCACCTGCCGCTGAGTTTGATCGCGTTGGTCTTTCAGCCGGAGCGCGCGTCCCTCTTCTGCGGGATTTCACTTATTTTTGTAATTATGAATATTCCTGGGTCCAAGAGGTTATGACGGGAAGAAGCATACAGCCTAACGTGCTTACCACAGGATTTGATCTTTCAAAGAATATTACACAGTATCTTTCAGGGAATGTGAATTTATCTTATCGCAATGAGCAGAATGCGCAAGGGACCTTGAGCTTTTTAGCGGGAGAAGACAGCGCCGCGGCAACACTTGGCCTTTTTTATCGTACGAGCTCGGACCTTGACCTTTACCTTGAAGGAACTGTCAGGGAGGTTTGGCCGGATGATCAAACGCGTGACAACTTCCTAGAAGGGGATTTCCGCATGGGAGTCCGCCTCGCCTGGGATATGCCTTTTCGTTGGAATCCGCAAGGATATGCTGGCGGCGTCGTCTTTAAAGATTTAAACGGCAATGGCATTCAAGATCCTGGGGAGGAAGGTATTGCGGATATTGCGATCAAAGCTGGAAAAGCGCGGGCTGTCACTGGCTCTCAAGGATCGTATTTAATCAAGGTCAGCGGCAAAAAGGTTCAAGTTGGCATTGATTTTGATAGTGTCCCCGCGGGGTATGTTTTTACGACTGCGCCCAGCCAGCATATTACCATTGCGCCTGAGAAGGTCGTTAAGGTCAATTTTGGCCTTACGACGCGTTCGGAAGTTTATGGCGTCGCTTTTGTGGATAACAACCAAAATGGGAAGCCTGATGGCCGTGAGCCAGTGATCGCTGATATCACGCTGGTCCTTGATGGTAAGCAGAGGGCAATGACCGATTTTGAAGGCTCTTATTCCTTCTCTGGTATTACAGCTGGAAAGCATGTTATTTCCATTGACGTTAATTCAATACCCATTGAATATTTACCAGCGGTTAAAGTGCAAAACGAGATAGAGGTTCAGGAGGGCACAACCTATATCTTCCATGTTCCTTTAAGAAAGAATGTCAGCGCGTCAAACGACAAGAAGATTCCCCAGGAGAAGGTCGAGTGAAAGGATCTTATTTGGCAATAACTGTTTTGACCAAGACTTTTTCGTTATTGCGAACATCTTGTTCCATAGCCATCTGGAAGTTATTCGCGTTAGGCTGTATTCGCGCTTCAGATTGGATGGACGCATGATAGACGGCTGGGATCGTCACAGAAACTTTGTAGCTTTTGCTAGCTCCTTGGGCAGCTTCCAATGGTGAGCAGAAAAGAACGCTGATGATCAGCAGACTGGCGATCTTTCGTAAAGAAAAATTTTTCATCTCATGCTCCTTTCATAAAAAAAGCCCTTTGACGAAAATCAAAGGGCTTTTTAATTACGTAATCAACATCGAATCATTTTATGATTCACGGCAACCAGACAACCTTTTACCGGCTAATGCCAGCAGTCAGGCTCACGGCTTTGTGCCCTACACTTTCGCGTAGTTTACCTTTCAGTCTTATGAAAGAGCGAATCACAACATCACCAATAAGAATATAGCATGGCAGAAAGCGTTTTTCAATGCTGGGGTAATAATTTAGCGCTTTCTTAGATTTATATAAATATATACATTCCATATAGTTATGTATTATTAGAGCGTAAATCTAATAAATTTCTTATCAGAACTATATAAGCTTGCGGTCTGATATTCTGCAATGATCCTACAGTAGAGTTAATTATAGATTCTAAGATTGACTCTTGCTTTATAAAATAGTATTATAACGTACTAAAATTGAATTCCGGCGAAGTGGCAGGCCAATCGCCTGAAGATCAAATGGAATGTTTTTAGAGGAATTGGCACGCACCTTTTCTTCTGTGTAAAGATTTAGGGAGAAGTGGCAG
>CAZAOD010000018.1:0-12591 GCA_964486675.1 uncultured Planctomycetales bacterium
ACAACGGCTGTTATTTTGAAATCTGTAATCTCTCCTTCAAAAAACCGGCGCTGTGCTGCATATTCCAAATTGACATCCTGGAATAACGGACTACTGATAAGGCTGCGCTGGAAATCATTGACGCTAGAGCGTGTTTCCGCAATCCCCTGAATGGTTAAACGATCGTTGCGATCAAGAAAAAGCAGTTGAAATGATGCTTCTTTGGGAGTCATGGCATAAAGGCCGTCGATGATATCGACAACCGAAACTGTCACAATCGCGTTCTGCTCTATTTGCTGGACCTGTTCGGTATAGCGCTGAACTTCCTGGGCTTTAGACCGCATTCTGACCACCTGCTGCTTAAGCATGGCTAAATATGCTTCATTTCGATACAACCGTTGACCAAGAATGGCTCCTGCGAACATGAGATCAACAATCAACAACGCGATGAACCAAGTGACCTGCTTTCGCTGCATCTTGCCCTGTTGATCTTTGCGGATCTTCTCCGGAAGAAGGTTAAATGTCAGCTTCTGATGTTCTTCTATGGCCCCAAGACATGCAACAGGTGAAGCGTAATCATCCTCCCTGCTTTGAGGTAGGCCAACGGACACATCATTTTTAAGAAAAGCACATGGATCCACAAAAGAAACATCGATCTGCCCTTGCGTCTTAATGCGCTCAAAAAGCGTTCCCTTTAAAGGGGCGGACAGAACAAACATCTTTTCGATCTTTTCTTGAGGATGCTCGCGCATAAAAGATTCGAAGGTCAAGCTCACTTCTTTAAGGAACGCGTCCTCAAAATCTCCACCGATATCACGCAATCCATGTTTAAGCTCGCGCGCGTATACAAGCTGTTGATTTTTCAAAAGGCACAGCTCGCTGACCTCCGGCTCTAAAGATAACACCCCGATCGTGGAGGACATATGGCCTAACTCCGAGATCAATTTTTGACGAGCCCAACTTGCGATACTCGCTGAACTTAAAATAAATTGACGAGGGGTAAGCCCGGCGCTTTTCGCGATCTTCAGCAATGCGTCGATGGCTTCTCTATGCGTGATCGCGACCAAAACTTTTGTGTACCCAGCCGCATCCTGACCGAGAACTAAATAATCAAAAACAATATCTTCACGAGCATAAGGAACCTGGGTCGCTATCTGTAAGCTGATCATCTTCTGAAGTTCATCCTTTGCTCCGGCCGGGAACGAAAGATTCTTTAAAATGACCTGCTGGCGGGCAAGGATCATCGCGCAATACGCCTTACGGTCTGCCGCTTTAATCTGAGAAGAAACAAATTTCGCGAGGGCTTCTTCACCAGGGTCTGCAATGCGCGCGACCGAAAGATCTGTCACCTGATAATCCTGCGCCGTTGGTTTTGCCCGCAAGATCTTGCAGTGGCGCTCGTTGATTTCGATAATGATTAAAGGCTGACGTTTCATTTTCTATTCCACAAAAACACGGATAAAGTTTCACGGCTGATCACCGCATCAAGCGTTGTCGCCACTTTAAACTGGCCATCAACTCCTTTAGCATAAAGACGCATGTGCTGGGATGTCTCTTTTAGATATTGAACTGATGCAAGATAGATCGCCTGTTCATTAGCGTTGAGACCAAGGTCCCCTGATGCCGTGGCGACTTTCAAAGGACGATCGTCTGCGGTACATAACAGCCCATCCTCTCCTTTGCGATACGCGCTGATCTTCTCTGCTAAACTATCCGCATCCGAAATATTGACAGTTGTATTTTTTTCTGCTGAGGAACGGAAGATAGCCTTTAGGACGATCTCTTCCGCCGTGTTCAGATTAACGGATAGATCCATATCCTGACGAGAAAAAACGGTCACGACCTTTTTTAGTTTTAAGAAAATATTTTCTGTCATATCGCGAACGAACATCAATTCCTGCACATGTTCAAAGGGGGCATCCTTGCACAATTTCCCGCTGACAATGTCGTAGCTTTCCTTTTCTGCGCCCAAGCCTGATGTCATCTTGTTGCTATCAGCATCTTTCCAGTCAACGACCTGTGCCGCAAGGCCATCTGCTTGCTCATCAGGCACATCTAATAGCATAAAAAGATGAGCAAGTATGCGATAGTTTTGCTGCTGGACACCATTGACGTTCAAGCGACGATCTTCATCCTCAAAACCATAACATTGATATAAGCGGCCCGCGTTATCGCTTAAAGAATATCCAATATCAAAAGAACCGCTTGCCAGCGCAACACCTTTAAAAAGATCCTCCGGCGTCTTATTGTCCTTGAGCACAAAACCGCAGGCGTATGCTGTATCGATCAAAGAAGAGCCAGGGTCCTCTGAATCAAGCCGCAATTGGTTCATGGCATAATAAACCGACGCCCACCCTAAAAAATCCGCCCGCAACTTGCCAGCCCGATGCTTAGCAAGGCTCAGGTCAATACGCGCTGTTCTTCCCAACCCGATCGCAAGGACCGATAGGATCGCCAACATCCAGAGGACAACTATAAGTATTATGCCAGATTTATTCTTATGTCTCAAATAAAACCCCCACAAACATCACAAGGCCTCTTCCCAAAATCCGGTCGGAATATAAATATCCTTTACGATCGCCACAGATCTTCTATTGCGGCCTGTAGGCAGAAGAGTCATAACCATACGAATACCAGCCGGTAAATAATCCTTGTCCCATCCCTGTTTCCATTCAAGCTCTGCCGCCCCTTGCACTGTTGTCAAATACGCGCATAAGACCTGAAATGTCGCCGCGTCAATATGCTCTAAAATGATCTCTGGACGTTCATTGTGACCATCGCCACCGCTAAGGAAATCAGATAAAAGCTGCTCGCTGCGTACCAGCGTTGCCTGGGAGAAAGATGTGCCGCTGCTGATGTTCGTAACAGCAATGTTCTTTTGAGAGCGTCTACCCAGAAAAACCTTGTGCACAAAAATCTCTTGCGGGCTTTGAAGATAATAACGAACTCGCTTGATCTGATCCTGGTCAATGGTTAGGAATGAAAATCCCTGACCATTCGCTTCAAAAGATTTAAAAACTGGATATGATCGAGAAAGATCAATGGAAACCGCGGACTCCAATTCTCTGGCGATCATGTCCAAATTCAGCTTAGCCTGATGGTACAACAACCCTTCGTTGTTGGCGCGCTGCTGGACCTTCAAGCCGCTTGCAAATGTGCTATACAACGCGGCAGCGATCACAGCAAAGATCAGAGATCCGAGAAGGAACTCAATAAAAGTAAAGCCGCTTTTTCTTCTGCAAGGCATGATCATATTAAGGACTATGAAAAACGAAAGTTGATGCGGAAAGTTTCTGGCTCTTTTGGCCCGTTGTCCATGAAAGAACAACATCCGCTTCGTTGAGATTCTCAAAATTATAGCTTGCTCCCGCTGGCTTTGTGGAAAGGCTTACCTCAAAAGCTTCAAATGGAGCTGACAATTTCTTGGTCTGCCGTAGGTTATTGGCCAGATAACCGTTCTGGATCAATCCTGTCATTTCTCGTTCCAGCAATAAACTCGCTAGCGCATAACTCTGCGCAAGCGTTTGGGAACGCAAAGCCGCGACATGCGACCTTATAATAATGACCAAACTAACAGATAAAATAGACACAGCGATCAAAGCTTCCAACAACAACGATGCTGTCTTATTCTTGATCTGGCGCAAAAACATTTACACGTCCTCTTT
The DNA here is from genome assembly GCA_964486675.1 of uncultured Planctomycetales bacterium. Classification (GTDB taxonomy): domain Bacteria; phylum Omnitrophota; class Gorgyraeia; order Zapsychrales; family Aceulaceae; genus CALGLP01. Next base: position 3,645 of record CAZAOD010000018.1, read on the forward strand.
GTTCTTGTGTCGAAATAACCATGCTTTGCCCTTGTCCTGTTGTAAGAAAAACGATTGCCTTGTCTATAACGCCATTAGGATAAAACCGCACACAGCTATCAGGGATCTCCCATGACAAAGCGTTAGGAAGCTTGAAAATCTGACCTTTGTCACCTTCAACAGCTGAAAAATTTTCAGAAGTACCCCGATGCTTAAGATCAGGCTCATCAACAATGTTCTGTTCCTTCAAAATGTATGTCTTCTCCGCAGAATAAAAGCAGACCTGATACTCTTTCTGACCCACAATGGCCGCGCTCTGGGCATACCGCATCAGGTAGCCTATATGGTCGGCTGCCTGCTGAAGCTGAATACGCGCGTAGTGTTTAGGAAGATGGGGAACAGAGAGTCCTGCCAACACGCCTAAAAAAACAACGACAAGCAAAAGTTCGATCAGTGTGAACCCCTGCAAGAAACCGCCTGAACGATTGTATCGGATAAAAAGCATAACTTGCTGTTTGTCAGCGCTATTGATCGTCGTCAGCCCAATTAGTGATATCATCACTGCCTTCTACGCCATCCGGGCCGTAGGATGATAGATCGTAAGACTGGGCGTTCCTCGTCCCTGGGCAAACATACACATAATCATTGCCCCAGGGATCTTTAGGGATCCTTTTCTTTTTTAAATACGGACCGTTCCAGCTTGCCGGAATAGGAGGATTGGTCGGCTTTGAAAGGAGCGCCTGCAGTCCCTGCTCTGTCGTCGGATAGCGTCCATTATCAAATTCATAAAGATCAAGTGTCGTCGCCAAATTTGCCTCAATATCGGCTTTGGCGGCAGACCGACGAGCTTGCTCCCCCCGGCCAGCCAAATTCGGGACCACCATCGCGACCAATACACCTAAGATGATCACAACCAGCATGATCTCCACCAAAGTAAACCCACGACGATTTTTTTGCTTACACATAGCGTTCCTCTCCTTATTGGATAATAAGATTCATCTGAAATATCGGCAACAACATCGCGACGACAACAAAACCGATCACGGCGCCAATCGCGACGATCAACACCGGCTCAAGCAATGACGTAATGGCACGGATCACTTGATCTGTTTGTCGCTCATAAGAGCTGGCGATCTTGTAAAGCGCCTTCTCAAGCTGTCCAGATTCTTCCCCGACCGCGACCATATTGATAGCTGTTGATGGAAAGAAATGAATATTCCTCAGGCTTTCGGTCAGGCTCGCGCCCCCAGCCACTTCATCCGCTAAGCGCTTAAGATCTTCACGTAAGGCATGATTGCCGATGACCAAAGCCACGTTACGTAAGGCTTCCACGATCGGCACCCCGCCCTCCAGCAGCGTCGCTAATGTTTGGGAAAAACGTACGACTTCGAGCTTGACAATAAAAGGGCCGACCAAGAATAATCGCAGCTGCAAAGCATCCATCTTGATCCTTTTTTGCGGGATCCGGTATAAATGATGAACATAGAAAAAACTACCGACCAAGACCATGATAATAAGCCACCAGAATCGCGCGAACAAATCGCTAACGCTGATCAAAAATAGAGTCGGCCATGGAAGACGCTGAGCCAGCTCATCAAACATATCCGTCAACCGAGGAACCACAAAAGATAAAAGAACAAAAACGGTTATGCTCCCTACAGCCAAGATCAATGCAGGATAGATAAAACTTGTTAAAGCTTTTTGGGATACCTCCTGGCTCTTCTCCAAAAAATCGGCTAACCGTCCCAAAACAGTGCCTAAGTGCCCGCTGCTCTCTCCTGACTTGATAAGATTAACATAAAGAGGAGAAAAAGTCTCCGGATAGCGGGTCAACCCTTCAGAGAGTGAGCCGCCATCCTGGATCATGTTGGCGATATCGACAAGAATACCTTGAAGAGGGCTCTGCTGATCTTGTTCTGCCAGCAACCGTAACGCGCGCAGCAAAGGGATGCCGGCGTCGATGAGATCATGCATCTGACGCGTAAAAACAACGATCTGTTTTTGAGAAACGCGGGAATGATGAAAAGCAAACAAACCTTTAACGGATGTGGTTGTTTTTTGGTTTTTTTCCTGAAAAACATCGACATCGACGGGTGAAAGGCCTTGCTGAATAACCTTAGACACAGCTTCATGAGCATGAGAGGCCTCTACAACACCTTCAACAATCTCATGAACGCCTTTTTTGGCACGATAGAAAAATTTTGCCATAGCGGTGTCATTCTAACATACGCTCAAATGCGATGCAAGATAACTCAAGGTTAAAATCTTCACTGAGAACAGCCTTCTTAAGCGGTAGAAGCTTTTCGGGCCACCCTGCGAGAGCAGCATGAAAGCTTCACGATGAACAACTGGGTTCCTGCGATGATATATTGATACCCGATGACCTTGCAAAGCTGTTCTTCCAACCCCCTGGACCGGTCGACACGATGAACAATATACGTTTCAGGATGATGGTGCTGGTAAAGCTCACCATATAAAAGATCCTTGGCTTGCGCATTATCGCAAAGCTCTAAAATATCAATGATCTTGACGATGATCCTTCTTTCAAACGCGCGCGATATACCACGATGTTCAGAAACATCCGCCATCAGCGTTTCATTAAAACGCTTATCTTTAGACATCATGTTCTTGAAAATCATTTCCCTCACAAAAACGCTCCTTTCTTATTTCAACCATAGCATTCAGAAACAGAAAAACAAGGCGATAGCAAACACAAAAAGCAAGCGTTTGCAATAATTTAGGGAAATTTAAATATCTTCTTCTTGGGTAACGCGAATAACTTCGCTAGGGCTTGTAAGGCCTCGTTGGACCTTCTCCCAGCCGCTTTGGCGCAAGGTGCGCATGCCTATCTGGACAGCCTTATTTTTGATCTGCGTACTAGAACTTTTTTGCAAAATCAGCGTACGGATGTCTTCTGTGAGGACAAGGAATTCAAAGATCGCTTGCCGGCCCTGGTATCCGGTCAGACCACAGGTTTCGCATCCCTTGGCTTCATAGATCTTGAGATTCTCGATATCAGACCGATTAAGCCCAAATTCTTTGATCACATCTTCGGTCACGACAGCGGGTACTTTGCAGTGAGGGCATAAAAGACGTACCAAGCGTTGGGCAATAAAGCAAAGAACGGAGCTGGAAACAAGATAGGGCTCAACGCCCATGTCCACAAGTCGGGCGACCGCGGAAGCCGCATCGTTAGTGTGAAGGGTTGAAAAAACAAGGTGACCGGTCAATGCGACCTGAATGGTAATTTCTGCTGTTTCCGTGTCACGAACCTCTCCCACCATCATGACATCGGGATCATGGCGCAGCATGGAACGTAAGCCTGCGGCAAAGGTAAGGCCGATGCGTGGATTTACTTGAATTTGCGTTACGCCTTTTAGCTGATACTCCACGGGGTCTTCGATGGTAATGATCTTTTTATCGATCGTGTTCACGCGGGATAAACAAGAATACAATGTGGTGGTTTTACCGCTTCCTGTTGGGCCGGTTAAAAAAATGATCCCATGGGGCTTCTGGACCAGATCATCCAAGATCTTCTCCTCAGCGGCTGGCAATCCTAAATCAGACAAGCGGTAAAGCTTTGAAGAGCTTAACAGGCGGATAACAATGCTTTCGCCGAATGGCGTCGGCAAGAACGAAACCCTAAGATCAAGATCCACGCCAGAGGTCTGAAGCTTAAAACGTCCATCCTGAGGAAGGCGTTTTTCAGCGATATTAAGATTGGATAAAACCTTTATACGAGATGAGATGGCATCCTTGAAATGTTTGATATTGGACGGCGCCTTCGCGTCATATAAAACTCCATCGATGCGATAGCGGATCTTTAATTCGCTCTCAAAAGGTTCAATATGGATATCTGTAGCTTGTTTTTGTTGAGCCTCCAGCAATATCTGGTTGATGAATTTCGCGATAGAAGCTTCTGAATCAAGAGTCTCTACAGTCTCAATGGGCTCCTGAGCCTTTTCTTTAAAAGAGGCCGTCTGCATCATCTGCTCGATGGTATCAGCACCCACACCGTAATATTTACGGATAGCATCTAGAATTTCCTTTGTAGACGCGAGAACTGGTTTGACCTTTGTGCGACAGACAACGGAGAGGTCGTCTAACAAGCGCACATCCAAAGGACGATTCACGGCAACGGTCAGGACATTCTCCTGCCAGGAAACCGGCATAGCTTGATAATGTTCAGCAACCTTCGCCGGGATTTTGGCCAAGGCCTGCGGACTGATCACAGCCGTTCTAAGATTTACAAAAGAAACCCCTAACTGCGCCGCTAAGACAGGCAAATAGATGGATTCTTCGTCAACAAATCCTAAGCGTACGAGTGTAACACCCAGAAGTTCTTTCGTCTTTTTTTGCTCTTCAAGCGCGGTATGCAATTGCTGAGAGGTAATGATCTTCTCGTTAACAAGGAGTTGTCCTAAGGGGGATTTTTGCCACATGATCGCTTTTTGATATCACGCTACAGAGTGTCTTTGACGGTAACTCGATAATAATCACGAACGAAATCGCTGAATTTTTTGTCAGGGATCGTCACATATGAGACAATGTCATATGTTTTCTCAACAACAACATCGGCGACTTTTTGGCTGACAGCGGTCCCATTGGCGTTGATGATCTCATCATAAACTGATAAATATGTCCCGGGGATGAGGCCGTTGGCCGCTCCCAAAGTGATCATACACGCCGAGGAAGTCCGGTCGATCCACAAAATACCATCTTTACGCTTGAGCTCTTGTTCGCCGTACACCCTTTCTGTCCGCAGAAGAACATCTTCAATGTCGATCCGCTCGCGCTTGACCCGAGCTCGATCAGCCTCTGGAAGGTATTTTTCACCCTTATCGGCGATCAAGTTCACCAGCTGCACCTGCAAGGCATCCACCTCTTTTAAGTTCGTGGCTGCCTTTTCATGCATGACATAAGAAACCGCCATCGCGGCGATAAAGGCGCACGCCACCAAGCCTAAGCCGATCAAAATATTTGTTTTATTTATCATAAGCTATGGATATTGTCATTATGTTCTGTATTATTTCTATCATGTGCCATACCCCTTGTCAATCGAAGGTATGAGAATATGCGGCGAGGTAAAAATATTTTTCTATGGGGGTCTTGAAAATCGGCCTTGCGCATGCCATACTCATGATAGAAAAGGAGGTCGCGAGGATAGCGAAAGCATCTGTAAGGCCTATCACCTTAAACCTTTAGCAGAAAGGGCCCCAAGCAAGTCGGGGCCCTTTCTGCTTTTATCTCTTTTCTCGCAAGATCAATACCGGCCGAGAAGCTCAAACATCTTTTTCTTATACGCCTCCACCCCTGGCTGATCAAAAGGATTGACCTTAAGCATATATCCACTGATCGCCACAGCTTTTTCGAAGAAATAATACAACTGACCTAATGAATGCGCCTGATAATCCGGAACAGTAATGGTCATGCTGGGAATACCGCCTTCAAAATGAGCGGCAGCGGTTGCTTTGTACGCCTGTTTGTTCACATAATCCAACTCTTTTCCAGCCACACAATTGAAATTATCAAGATTTTCTTTGTCCGACGGAATCAAAAGTTTGCTACCTGGATTATCCACCATCAAAAAGGTCTCAAAAATATTGCGTTCCCCATCTTGCATCAACTGGCCCATCGAATGAAGATCAGCCGTGAGATTAAGCGAAGCGGGAAAAAGACCTTTGCCATTCTTTCCTTCGCTTTCGCCAAAAAGTTGTTTCCACCATTCTGTCACGTACATCAATCTTTGATAAAATGAAGACAAAACCTCGATCTTCTTCCCCTTTTGGGTCAATAGATACCGCGCGGCCGCGTATTGATAAGCGATATTTTCTTCCAAATTCAACGCTGAGAACCGCTTTTCAGAATAACGCGCGCCCTCAATAAGCCCGCGGATATCAACACCTGCCAAAGCCAAAGAAACAAGCCCCGCCGGGCAAAGGACAGAAAATCTTCCGCCGACATCATCAGAAATCGGAAAAGTACGATAACCATTCTTATCCGCGATCTTGCGCAAAGCGCCTTTGTGCTCATCCGTGATGCAAATGATCCTTTTTTGAAGTTCTTTTTTGTTATATTTCTTGTCCATGAACGCCTTGACGATACGAAATGCTAAAGCCGTTTCGGTCGTTGTCCCGGACTTGGAAATAACCACAACTGTAACTTTTTTGTTCTTAACAACGCTCAATAAATACGACAAATAACCCGCGCTTAAATTATTACCTGCGTAGTAAACCGGAATCTTTTGATCGCAAATAAGGAATTCCAAGGTCGCGCGCACGCCCAAATATGAACCGCCGATGCCAAGACTGAGAACGCAGTCGGAATCTTTACGCACTTGCTGACCTAAAGCTACAAGCTCTTTTAAGAGGCTGTCCTTGGTCTGGGAGGGGAGATCCAGCCAGCCTGTAAATTCTTTGCCAGCTCCTCGGCGCTGCGTAAGATCGTTATGCGCTTTTTCCACTTCAGGAAAAACTTTTTTCCATTCGCTATCGCTGATGATATTTTTTAGATAACTTGTATCAAGTCTAATTTCCATGATGCTTCATCCTTTCCGATCTGACGGGATAGCTTCTTCGATAATGCCACCGCCCAATAAAATATCCTTTTTGTAGAACACGACCGATTGGCCAGGTGTCACGGACATCTGCGGCTTATCAAAATAGACCCGAGCCGCCCCTTGCGCGCATGAAAGTTGCGCGCGAACCTGGGGATGATTATAACGAATTTTCACCCCCACCTCTATGGTTTTCTTAGGATATTCACAGCTGACAAAATTTAAATGACGCGCGATCAACCCAGCCGAGTACAATCTTTCCTTGGATCCAATGTAGATCGTATTAGCTGAGGCATCTATTTTGTAAATGTACACTGGCTTACCCAGAGCGACACCTAAACCATCCCTCTGACCGATCGTATAAAAAGCGATCCCCTGATGCTGTCCCAACAATTTTCCCTCTTCGCTCTTGATCGGCCCAGGCTCAAAAATGTAAGAGCCTAACCGATGCTTCAAGAATTCCTGGTATCCCGATTCAGGGACAAAACAAATATCCTGGCTTTCTTTTTTATGAGCATTCTTGAGTTTATATTTTTTTGCAAGAGCCCTGACACGCTCCTTGGTCAAATCCCCGATCGGGAACAAAATGAACGGTAAATCCTTGCGTTGTATTTGATACAAAAAATAGGATTGATCTTTTGAACCTTGAACGCTTTTGCGTAAGACAAATTGATTGCCAAAAGGGCGTTTCTCGATCTTCGCATAATGCCCCGTCGCCAAATAATCAGCGCCCAAGGCCTTCACTTTCTTTAATAAGCTTCCGAACTTAAGGTGCTGATTGCAGCGCACGCAAGGATTGGGTGTGCGACCCTGAAGATATTCTTGACAAAAATCATCGATGATCTTCGTTTGCAGGTCTTCCCCAAAATTAAGAACATAGTGCGGGATGTTCAAAGCCTGCGCAACATTTTTCGCGTCCTGAACAGCATCCACACCACAGCATGATGCCTTCTTATCATGAAGGGAGATATTAAAACACATGGTAACGCCTACAACATCATACCCTCTCACTTTCAACAGGGCTGCGGCCACAGATGAATCAACACCCCCGCTCATCGCGACAAAAACTTTTTTGTTCTTTTTAAAATGAAGCATGTTCTGTCACATCCTTGATCGCCCGCGTGGTGGCAACGATGATCTTTCTGAGATCTCGCTTTGATATGGCCAACGGCGGCATTAATACAATTGTATTGCCCAGAGGGCGTAAGATCACGCCATAATGACGCACTCGCGCGCACACCTTAACACCCATTTTTTCTTCCCACGGATATTCAAGGTGATTTGCCTTATCTTTCACAAGATCAATACCCACCATAAAGCCTTTTTGACGAATGCTTCCGACGTGAGGTAGATTCTTTAATGATCGCAGTTCTTTAGTTAAAAATTTTATTTTTGGCTGTAACTTTTGTATTGTCTTTTCTTTTGCAAAGATTTCTAAATTAGCCAAAGCTGCCGCGCATGCCAAAGGATTGCCGGTGTAGGTATGGCCATGAAAAAATGTTTTCTGTTCCTTATAGTCGAATAAAAATCCCTGGTAGATCCGTTCGCTTGTGAGCGTAGCGGCCAATGGCAAATACCCTGCGGTCAGGCCCTTGGCCAAGCATAAAATATCCGGACAAACTTTCTCCTGTTCACAGGCGAACATCGTTCCCGTGCGGCCGAACCCTGTGGCCACCTCGTCAGTGATCAACAAAACATCGTAGGCGCGACAAAGCTCGGATAACTTTTTTAACGCATCCTGCGGCCAAACGACCATGCCGGCAGCCCCTTGCACGAGCGGCTCAACGATCACAGCAGCTGTTCTATAGTGCTCTTTCTTGAGATATTGTTCAAATTTTCGTAAAGAAATAAAAAAAGAACGAGAAAAATCTTTCGTTGCGCCAAACGCGCTCGGAAAAGGAGTCGGCCACTTAACGGCCTGAAATATCAAGTCATGATAGACTTTATGAAAAAGATCGATGCCTCCAACGCTCACGCTTCCTAAGGTATCACCATGGTAGGAATGCGCAAAATGAACGATCATTTTCTTTTTCTTTTTACCGATATTCTGCCAATATTGATACGCGATCTTAACCGCGATCTCAACGGCCGTGGAGCCGCTATCCGAATAAAAGACTTTTGTAAGACTTTTAGGAGCGATGGCGACCAACCGCCGCGCCAACTCAATGGACGGGACATTAGCAAGTCCTAAGAGTGTCGAGTGGGCTACTTTCTGTGCTTGACGTGCGATCGCCCCGTTGATCTTGGGGTGGCAGTGGCCATGGACATTCACCCACAGGCTTGAAATACCGTCGATATACCATCGGCCTTCTGTGCTCTTTAAACAACATCCTTTTGCTTCTTCAATAATAAGCGGCTCGTCGTTAATCCAGAAGAAGCAAAAGGATGTTGTTTAAAGAGCACAGAAGGCCG
>CAZAOD010000018.1:12601-17611 GCA_964486675.1 uncultured Planctomycetales bacterium
GGGATGCCGAAGGTACGCCTTGTCGTCGCGCGCAAGTTTTTTCGTATTCAAATGTTCTTTTTGCTGAAAAATCTGGTTCAGAGCGATCTTGTCTTTTAAACATTTTGATATCTGCTGTCTTGAGCGATCCTTAAAATATGGGATCGTCCCTAAAATATCTACGCCACCGTATTGCTTAACTGCGAAAGGATTTGTTTTCTCCGGGATCTTTCGTTTCGATGGAGTTGGCTCGTTAAAAATAACTCCACGGATAGAAAGTCCACAGCTACGTGCCTGCTCGATCGTCAGCAGGGTATGATTGATCGTGCCTAATCCTAATCTCGCGACGATCACAACATCTAGGTCGAGATCGCGAGCAAGATCAGCCATAAAATAGCGATCTTTGACAGGAACAAGGAGTCCGCCAGCGCCCTCAACAAGCACAACATCATATTTTCTTTGAAGCTTTGTAAGGCAATCTTTAATATACGCGATCGAAATTCTGGTCTTCTCCCGTCGAAAAGCGATGTGCGGTGATAATGCCTCCCTGGCAAAATAAGGATTAATGGTTTCTATCGCATCAGCAAGGCCTAAATCTTTTTTGAGATCAGAAGCATCAGATCCGGCGCACTGAAAAGGCTTCATCACGCCTACTGTAACGCCGCGTGCTTGCAACAGCATCGCAAGCGCGCAAGTCGCGAATGTCTTGCCGACACCTGTATCCGTTCCCGTAATAAAGATCGATCGCTTTATCATTTTTGCGCCACCCCAAAAATAATTTCAAACGTTGCCGCAATGCCTTGCTGCAATGGAAAATTTTCTTGATAATAATGACTTACCCGTGATAGTAATCTTGGGCCAACAAATATGTTGCGCTTTACGCGGTTGGCGCCGATCGTCTTTAACCAGCTGATCAAAGAAAACAGATCTTCAAATTTCTCAACCTTTAAGCTAAATGTTAAGTGCGTCTTTGTAAAGCCTGCCTTGTTGAGCGCAGATCGAATGCTCTCCTTGGTCAAAAGATGCCAATGGTGCAACTGGCCATCCGCTGTTGAAGCATTCTTTTCTATGGATGCCCTGAGTTCAAATAATGTCTTTTCCGTGAAACAAGAAAAACAAAAATCACCGCCACGATCCAGAACTCGAAATGCCTCTGAAAAGGCCTTCGGCATGTCCTCGACCCACTGATACACACAATTAGAAATAACAAGATCGAAAACGCCATCGGCAAAAGGCAAGCGCTGAGCGTCAGCCTCTAAAACAGTATGGATCTTTTTCTTCTTTGCCTCTACGACCATGCCAGGGGCGCAATCAATACCTGTCAGCCTTGCCGATGGAAAATACCCGCCTATCCTTTCTGTCAGCCATCCTGTCCCCATGCCGACGTCCAAGATCTCACAGCGTTCTCTGCGCGGGATCATTGAAAGCAATGCGCAACCAATATCTTTCTGCAGCAAAGAAAGATCTTCATAGCACGGCGCTGCTTTGGAAAATGTCTTGCGGGGGCACTGTGTGATCATCGCACTATTCACTTCCTTCTAAAAATTCTTTCACAAGCATATTGAATTCAGCAGAGCGGATAATAAAAGGAAAATGACCGCTTTTTTCGATAAAACAAAACTCGGTTTTGGGCATGATCGCTTTCAAAAACTCGACAGAATCTATCGGACAAATGTAGTCTTCCCGACCTGAAATGAACTGAATAGGAACAGCAACATCCCTTGCCAAAGGCAAGAGATCCTCTCTTTCAAGCTGATCCAAGAAATCTAACAGGGCTTTCTGGTCAGGGATCTTTTCATTCTTACGAAACTGCTGCAACCAGCGAAATTTTTCTGTTTCTCGCTCTTCAATGGTAAATAAAGAACGAAAAAATATTTCTAGGATGTTCGGATATTGTCTTTGAACCTGATCCTGAAGCTTCAAGAATTGCCCTGGATAAAGCCCTAAAGGGATTTCCGGAGTACGACAAAATTTTGGCAAAGACCCAACAAGCACTAAACGACGGACTTTATTGGGAAAATCAAAAGAAAATTTGAGCCCAGCGAGCCCTCCCATTGAACTTCCGATTATGGAAACTGAACAGATATTCAATGCCTTAAGAATAAAATGAATATCTTGCGCGATCTCAGCAAAGCTGATCGGCTGCCAACTTGTTTCTCCATGCCCAGGAAGATCAACAGTCAACACTTGATGATCTTTGGAAAAGAATTCTTTTTGCTGAGAAAAAACACGGCTATTGCTAGCCCAGCCATGCAAAAAGAGTAGGCACTCCCCCTGTCCGCATATTTCATAATGCCATGATATATTTCTTGGCGTGGTTACAAAAGACATGTCTCTCCCTTCACGATGCGAAACGTCTCGAGCGCTTGAGCAATATCTTCTTTTGTGTGCGTTGCCATCACGGTAATGCGCAAGCGTGCTGTGCCTTCTGGCACTGTCGGAGGACGGATACCCTGCACAAAAATCCCACGCGCTAAAAGTTTCTTAGCGAGCTCTGTCGCCATTGAAGCATCTCGCAATAAAACCGGAATGATAGGTGTTGTGGATCCCATGGTATCAAAACCTAAGTTCTCCAGCCCTTGCCGCAGATAATTCGCATTCTCTTTAAGTTGAGCACGGCGCTCTGGTTCTCTCTCAATAATATTGATCGCTTCTATCGAGGCTGCGGCAACGGCAGGAGGCATCGCTGTTGTATAAATAAAGCTGCGCGCTTTGTTAATTAAAAGATCGATCAAGGCCTTCGAACCGCACACATACGCCCCAAAACTTCCTGCGGCCTTAGATAAAGTACCCATATGAATATCAATAGCTTCTTCCACGTGAAGCTCTTCAGAAAGTCCTCGGCCATGTTCGCCTAAGACGCCAAAACCATGCGCTTCATCGACCATGACCATAGCACCATATTTCTGCGCAAGCGCAACGATTTCTTTTAAAGAGGCTGTATCCCCATCCATGCTAAAAACGCTGTCAGTGACAATTAATCGCTTTCGATAATTTTGACTAATTGAAAGCATTTCCTCTAACGCCTTCATATCCTTATGCGGATATCTTCTGCATTTCGCACGGCTTAAAAGGATCCCATCGACGATCGAAGCATGATTCAGCTTATCCGATAACACAATATCCTCGCGGTCGCAAAGCGCGGAAATAATGCCAACGTTGGCCATATAGCCAGAGCTAAAAACGAGCACTTTTTCTGCTTGCTTAAATGTCGCAAGGCGATTTTCTAATTCTTGGTGCGAGGCCATATTGCCGCAAATAAGTCGCGACGCGCCAGATCCCAGCCCCTCTTTATCCAGAGCCCTGTGGGCTGCTTGCAAAAGCCTCGGGTCGTTTGCTAAGCCCAAATAGTTATTCGAACAAAAATTAATAACCTTTTGCCCCTCAAAGACAACATGCGCCTGCTGCGCGCCTTCAAGCGGCCTAAGCGAGCGATAAAGGTTTTGTTCACGAAGCCTTTCTAAAATGGCGCTAAAGAAAGCTGGGTCGTTCATGATCTACCTAAGGTGTATGACATCTCCGGATATCTTTCGGACAACACGGCCGCTTCTCTCTTGGATCAACAAGGCCCCTTGATCATCGATATCAATAGCAATACCTTCTGTTGTGCTGCGAGCTTCTGTTATCTTAACCTGCTGATGCAATGTCGCGGAATACTCTCGCCATATCTTTGCAATAGGCGCAAATCCTTTCTTTTGAAATAGCGCATAATGCTCTTCGGCCTGCCGCAAGATCTCTTGAAAAACTTGGACGCGTGAAATACCTTGACCCAGCTGCTGCTCAAGCGACGTTGCTTGTGGTAGCCCAAAAAAAGCTTTTCCTTCCACATTCAGTCCAATGCCGACAACGATATAATGGATATGATCTGTTTCCGCGCTCAACTCCATCAGGATGCCAGCAACTTTCTTTTTAGAAATCAAGATGTCGTTGGGCCATTTGATCACTGCCTCTAGGCCGGTCGTTACGCGAATGGCCTTGGACAGGGCTACGGCAAAAACAAGCGTAAGCACCGCGGCTTGCGACAGCGGAATATGTGGACGCAAGACAATAGAAAAATAGACCCCTTGTCCTTTAGCTGATACCCAGTTGCGGCCTCGTCGGCCACGGCCATCAGTTTGCGTTTCTGCGCATACAACCGTTCCTTCGATAGCGCCTTCAAGGGCAAGGCGGGCCGCGTCATTCATCGTTGACCCTGTCGACTCCATGTAAATGATCTTTTTTCCAAAAACTTTAGTTGCAAGGCGGTCCTGAATAAGATCCGGAAATAGTTTATCCGGCTGCGCGATCAATCGATATCCTCTTCGAGAAACAGCTTCAATATCATAGCCGATAGCCTGAAGCCGCTTAATCGACTTCCATACAGCTGTACGGCTTACCTGAAGGTCGCGGCTGATATCTTGGCCGGAAACAAAACCATTTTTTTCTTTAAGATAGTTTAAAATCTTAGTTTTCATATTCTTATGAGCATAGAGCTCTGAGGAAAGAATCATCATAACGGCTCAAGCCATAATTGTCAACCTCTCTCTAAAACTTGGTTAACGATCAAAAAGTCCGCTCTCGTCTGAATTGACAAAAAAGTCATGAAATGATATATTGACACATCTTGCAAAAAGTTTGAGAGGCTGATTCAGCTAACCTCAGCAATATTCTTTGGAAAATCGGGGCTGCTTCAATTTACTTTTTGAAGCACGTAGCGAGAATTGAAACGTCCCGCACTCATCTAAATTTGCATTAAGGAAATGCGGGGCTGACTCAATTCACCTGTTAAATATTTAGTTGAAATTGAGACAAGCGCCACCTTCGTTAGAAATTGACATTTAGGTTAGTTGGGGCTGTAGCTCAGTTGGGAGAGCGCTTGCATGGCATGCAAGAGGTCGAGGGTTCAACTCCCTCCAGCTCCACCAAATTTCTATATGTTTTAAAAAGAAATTTGGCAGGTGCATTAAGAGTCAAATTCTTTTGGTCTTCGAGGCTCGCTACAAAGATTTATCGCGCTGGAGTGGTGGAACTGGTATACGCGCCGGTCTCAAA
>CAZAOD010000018.1:17621-28939 GCA_964486675.1 uncultured Planctomycetales bacterium
GTCTCAAAAACCGGTAGGGGCAACCCTGTGAGGGTTCGATTCCCTCCTCCAGCATTTTCTTTTTCCCTTCCTAAACCTTCAATCGGAAAAGATCAATGATCTCAAAAAGACTGCAGCTTTGCTGCGTGGGTGGGATAGAAGCAAGCAAACGCTTGTCGACGAAAAACTCCTGAATGGCAAGCTTCTTTCGCTTGGCTCCAATAAAAATTTCCGGGAAAATATTTTTGCTCTTGGATGCCAGGGCGAGAGCAGGAATAACTTCCCGATACATCATCAGCAATCCCGGATGCAAGTCTTTAAAAAGAATTTTCAAAAAAAGCCGGGAGACAAGTCGATAGACCCAGAACGAAAAACTTGCCTGAACGGAAGCGGCTGTAATGCGATCCTGAAAACGGGACGCGATCAAAAGATCCGCATCACGCATCTTTTCCATCAAGAAAGGCAACGCGTCTAACTTGACCGGCATTAAAGCATCAAAGTAAACAACGATATCACCTTGGGCTTTCTCTAAAAGCGCACGCAGTCCCTCTCCAAAGCCACAGCGTCTTTTGCTCGTCACAACTCTGACATGCCCCCTGCGTGATGCGACTTGATCCAGAATTTTAGCTGTACCATCACGGCTTGCGTTATCGAAAAAAAGTATCTCATAATCAAAACTTAATTTCTTAAGGCCATGATCGAGAATTTCACAAAGCCTTTCGATATGATGTTTATCATTAGCGACAAGGATAAGAACAGAGATATGCATAGTAGGCTCTTAGGGAATACTACCGATTGCTTTGAAGCTGTTGAATGATCTTTTTTTCGCAATCAAGCTGATGCTTTTTCGCTGCGTCAAAAATATAATCCGAAGTAAGGATCGCATCCTCCGGCGACATATCAACAAGAACAAGCCCCGTTGCGTAGAAAACCTTCTTTTTGTCTGGTTGCAGACGACACTCCTTCTGCCAGACAACCTTGGCTACCGCGGAAATTGGAGTCTTACGGCTCTCGAAAAACAGCTTGGTCAACAGATCCGCCCCAACAGATAGTTTTTCTGAGCCGATCATGTGGATCCCGATAGAACTGATATCCACTGTGACCGCCCTTCCTTTAACGAGCGGAGATTTGATCGTCTCGTAATGAATTTTTACACATACTTCCGAACGAAAAAGCCTTCGATGCTCAATGGTGCCCATGTGAAAAATCCTTTGATAGAAATAAAGATTAAAAAATATTATACTCTATAAAAATGCTTTGAGAACACAAAAAATCACGGATTACAATAAACATGTTCAAAAGATAAAAGTTGCAAAAACAACAAAAGTGTTTTAAGCTTACACCATGATCAAGAAATTTCTCTGCCCAATCCTTGTCTTGCTTATTATATCGGCCAATCCTTTGTTCGCTCAAGAAAAGCGTTCGATCATGCTTAAAGATGGAACAAAGATCATCGCGGAGATCCTATCCTTCAACAACGGAATCTATACACTCGCAACATCTTTTGGCCAGATCGACATTCCGGATACGGATATTGTCAGCATTTCTTCGGCTTCAGCAACGGCATCTTCTCTGCCGCTCACCGCAGCACAGCCAACATCACCATCAGGATTTCCAATAAGTAGCCAGATCAACAACATCCAGGGGCAATTAATGCAAGACCCTGACTTTGTTTCTAAAGCTCAGGACCTAAGCAGGAATCCTGAAGTCATGCAGGTCTTAAGCCAACCGGACATAGCAGCAGCGATCATGAACCATGATATCAATGCTTTGCAAAGCAATCCTAAGATCAAAGAACTCTTAAGCAATCCTCAAGTCCTAGACCTTATCCAGTCAACAGGCCAAAAATTACAGTTAGGACAATAAGCGCGCTAATAACTAATCTTTTTTCTTTGCGATCCTTCCAAAGCAAAAGATCGCTAAAAAAATGATCGCTATCCAAGCGCTTAACATTAATATCCATCCGCTCAGCCTCATGGCAACTCCCTATAAATACACAATATCTTCCGGATGATACAATGAATGGAACAATAAAAGATAGTCCTTTAAGTGTCTTGTCAAAAGAAAATTATTACGGACATGCTCCCGCCCGTTCTCTCCCAGCTTTTTAGCGTATTGAGGGCTGTGCAGCAGCTGCTTGACCGCAAAAGCCGCGCCTTCGATAGAATGGCAAAGCAATCCTGAATATTTATGCGTGATCTGTAAAGGGATCCCTCCAACGTTAGAAGCGACTACAGGCTTTGCCTTCCACAAGGCTTCTGAAACGGTCAAACCAAAACCTTCCTTGAGCGACTTTTGCATGATGACCGTCGACGCTCTTTGAAGCGCATTGATCACAATGTCGTTTTGCGGAAGCAGCAAAATATGGATATCCGGATCATTCTTTGCCAAAGACTTCACTTCCTCAAAAACCTCAACGCCTTCAGGATCATCCGTCGCTCCACCTCCCGCGAGGACAAGCTGACAATCGATATATTTTTTAACGAGCTGATAAACTTTAATGACACCCACAGGATCTTTCAAGCGGTCAAAGCGCGAGATCTGGGTGATCATCGGCTTTGCGCGCGAAAGCTGATATTGTTTTAGGACATCCTCGATCTGCTCTTCAGGAAGCTCTCGATTCTTATCGCTCAAGGGATCGATCGATGGCGCGATCAAAACCTGGCGGACCGCAAGTTTCTGCGCGAAGCTTGGAGCTGAGAAAACAGCCGCATCATAACGCTGAATGTACTCTTCCAAGAAGCGCCACACATCGTCCTGTGGACGCGATACATCAACATGGCAACGCCAGATCCAATGATTGTCTTTTTTCTTATTGATCAGGGTGATCGGCTGAGGATCGTGGATGAACATGATGTCCGCGTCTGCGGTCATCTCTTCGGCGTTCTTCTGCCCATTCTCGATAAAGACCCCGAAATCATCTTTTGTGATCTCTGTTTTTTTGCCATGAAGAGCGTTGTGGAATTTCTTTGTAACCTCAAAAAACCTCTCTCCGCCCTTGATCACCTGCCATGAACTTTCCACACCCAACTCTTTAAGCAAGGGATTCATGCGGTTTAAGATCTCAGCAACGCCTCCTCCAATCGCAGTTGAATTCACATGAACGATCTTGCGCCCTTTGAGCTTTTGCGCTAACAAACGAAGGTCAGTGATAACAGGCTCGCCAACGATAGGGATGTAGTCCTCGATCCTGATCATAATGCGTCCTCCAGAAATTGCTCAGCCAAACGAACGATCTTCATCCGAAGGTCTTCAAGCGTAAGCGTATACGGGTCCAAGGTCGCGATCTTATCCGCCAATATTTTCGCGTCCAGAGAGGCTTCAAGCCAACTCGAAAAATCATTCGTAGGCTTTTCCAGTCTTAAGCGGGATTCAAAAATATGAAAATAAATAGAGTCGATGGTCACTTTCTTTAATGACTCTATGAACTCTTTCAAATTCGCGGCAAAATAATCTGTCCAGACAATAAAGCTGATCGAACGGATAAAAACAAACTCTTCCCCTGTCCTAGCAAATTTCTTTTGAGCAATGGGGTCTTGACTAAGGAAATTCTCGATCGTTTCGATTATTTTCTCGCGCAAGCCGCGGATCGTTGGAAACTGCATAACGTCAATGCTTGCAAGCTGCTCGCCTAAACTTTCTTCTCCTAAAACTTCCCGAACCCAATACGAAAAATCATTAGGCGGCTCAGGCGAGAGGAATTGGTGCTGCTGCAAGAACCGGTGCGTATGATGATAAATGCAAGACCCAGGCGCATCGCGTATGATATCAAGAAGTTCTTTTAAGTTCGACGCCTTGAGTCCTGTCAAAGAAGATAAGTGCATACGCGTGCAAAAATGAAATGGCTCCCTGGCAGCTGTTAGCATGTGACCTTTCCTTTCTTTTTCAGCTCATATAATCGCTTCAACAGTTCTTCGACCTGTGCGACGTCCTTTAAGAAATAACGCGCGGCGGTTGCTTTAACCTGGCCCACATGGATCGTGATGGCCAAAGAACACAAAGCGCGAAAAGCGTCTTCATCCGTATCATCATCACCAATATAGATAACAAGGGTTTTCTTGGCCTTTACATCTGCGAGATCTTGCTTCAACAACCAGCGAACAGCGGTTCCCTTGTCCCAAATGACCGGAGGCCTGAGCTCACAAACTTCTTTACCCCAGCGAACGATCAACTCCTTGCGATCAACAAACTCTGACGTTACTTGCCGAATAAAACGGCGTAGCGATTCCTTAAAGGATGTCGCGACCGCTCGATAATGAATACTGCATGTTACGCCCTTGTCTTCCAGGACAAGGCCCGACAAACCAGGAAAACGCTTCAGAATCTTTTCTTGAACGCTGCCATAAAGATGTCTCACCAAAGGAAAGACTTTTTGATCGAAACGCACCCGCGGCCCTTCCATCTCAAATCCATGGTTGCCAACATACACAATACGCTGAAGGTTAATCCGCCGCTTGAGATCTGATAAGGCCCGGCCGCTAACGATCGTTATGCGGCAGTCATCGCGATGTGATAGTCTTTCCAAGACAAAGCGCATAGAATCAGATATGTTTGCATCCTGAAAATGCTCCACGATCGCGGCAAGGGTGCCATCAAAGTCCAAAAATAACAGCAGATCCTTTGCCTGCAGGCTTTTCTGATGATTTTCAATGTCCTCTAAAAAATTCTTTTGTTTAGCTCGATAAGCGATCATATTTTTATCATAAATATTATTTCTTTGTGATCCTCGCCATCTCTTCGATGATCTCACTCGCCCAACGATAAATGTTGCGGTCCCTGACGTTAGCGCGCATACGCCGCATCCGATCTTCTTGATCATTAAGCGACATTTCTAGACCTCGACGGATAGCCTCTGCGGTCTCGACGATATCGTAAGGATTCACGATCAAGGCATCACGCAGATCGCGCGCCGCGCCGGTAAACTGACTTAGGATCAACACGCCTTTCTCATCTTCCCGCGCGGTCACGAACTCCTTTGCGACCAAATTCATCCCATCATGCAAGGACGTCACAAGACAAATATCCGCGGCCTTATAAAACGGCAGGATCTCATCATGACTATGGTGTTTCATTAAAAAATAAATCGGCTGCCAGTTCTTTTGCTGAAATTTTGTATTGATCCGTGCGACCTCGCGAGCCACCTCGTCGGTAAATTCTTGATATTTAGGGATCGTGTTACGGCTAGGCGCGCCTAACTCAATAAAACTAAATTTCTCAAGATATTGCGGATAGGCTTCAAGAAAATGCTCAATAGCGCGAAGGCGCTCGATGATCCCTTTCGTGTAATCCAGCCGATCAACACCCACACCCAGATACGGAGCGACAATCCCCTGCTGCTTCAAGATATCGATCGCCGTTTCTTTGGTGTTTGCCTGATCGCGTTCATAGGAATGAAAATCAATGCTGATCGGAAAAGGCTTGATCCAGGTTGTCTGTCCTTTGCGATGAACAGTAAAATGCTCATAATCGATCCTTGACTCCAAGAAACGATCAACTGATTCGATAAAATTGTTGCAATGGAATTGTGTATGAAAGCCGATAATGTCCGCTCCGAGCATACCTTTTAACAGATCCTTGCACCAAGGGCAAATACCAAAAGATTCTGGATTAGGCCACGGGATATGCCAAAAGATCGCGATCTGGGCGTCGCGCCTTTTCTGCTTGATCATTTGTGGTAACAAGGCAAAATGATAATCCTGGATCAGGATATAAGGATTGGGGACATCTTGTATCTCTTCCAGAACAGCCTTCGCGAATTTCTGATTAACCGCCTTATAGGCCTGCCAATCGTTACTGCGGAAGGTCGGTCGATTATGGGCAATATGACACAAAGGCCAAAGACCTTCATTCGAGAAACCGGCATAAAAACCTTCATCCTCTTCCTTCTCGACCCAGACGCGACGCAGCGTGTAGCGAGGTTCTTCCGGGGGGACCCTGATCTTATCATGAGCATCAACCGTTTCTTTGTCAGCGCTGCCGCTTCCCTGAGCAATCCATGTTCCGCCGCAAGCGTTGAGAATCGGCTCTAATGCCGTAACCAAACCGCTTGCAGGGACAATGCACTCAATATCCTTTCCTTTGCGCAGATGCATAAAAGGCTCACGATTTGATACAACAAACAATGCACCGTCTTGAAATTTTGTTTTAACGAATTCTTTTAGGCGTTCCGACGTCCACAAGGATTCCACTGATTGACGCAGGCGCGCCTCTTCTTCGGCCGCAAGCCGTGCCACTTCCAGGCTTTTGGCCATTTTTGCGATCTCTTCCGCCAAAGATCCTAACAAAAGCCGTCCTTTCGGATCAAAATCATCGATTGCGGCTCCTTGGCGTATTCGCCTTACCCAGTCGGTAGCAACACGAATGGGTGTCATAATCTGCAAATAAAGAATGACCAAAGCGACCAAGGCGATCAAAAAAGACTGAATTGCCGCACGCCAAAAAGTATTGACCCAGATCCGATTGACTCTTTCTTGAATATAGCTGGCGTCATGAACAAGGGTCAGGATATAAATAACTTTTTCATCTTGCAAAAGAGGTGTTGAATAGGCGTGAAGTTGTTTGGCACCTAAAGAAACGAAGTCGCCGCGATCATAAGACAATCGCTCAACTTCTTGGATACTATGCGCCAAGATCTTGGGATTATTTTCAAGATCAGCCTTTAAGGCAACAGATGAGGCGATGAGGGCATCTTTCGCGTCATAGATCGCGACGCCGATCAGCCTTTCGCGATTTGAGAATTTTTCGACAAGGCGCTCAAGGTAGCCAATATTCTCAGAAAGCAAGAAAGGTTCGACCGATAGTTTTAAGCTGTCCGCTAAGATGCTTGAGCGCCGTTCAAGCTCATTTTTCAGACGTGATTCTTCTTGGCGGCCCTGCCAGAACGCAAAAGAAATAGCCACAACAGCGACCACAAGAATCAGCGATAAAATGATCCTGATGACTGTCCTCATCCCACCTCCTTTATCATGAATACCTAGAAACGCTTCAGAAGAGATCGCCGCACAATGCCGGCAAGCGCATAAAGATTGAGATTTATGCTATAAGATTTTTTTATTATAACAAATATGTTCCATCTTTCAAGGATAAGTTCCCGAGGAGAGAGTGTCTGCGTGCCGAAAATTACCTCGAGGCCTGGCGTAGCTGCCCACACGCCCCTTGAATATCCTGCCCGCGTGAAGCCCGAAGCGTAGATACGATCCTCTTGCGACGCAAGTAATCCTGGAACGCGGCAATCTGCTTAGCATCGGGAGCTAAAAAAGGAAGGCGACTGCCGTCGTTGTAGGCGATCAAATTTACCTTGCATAACCAGCCCTGCATCAGCGCTGCTAATTCTTCAGCGTCCTGAATGCGGCTATTAACATCTTTCAAAAGGACATATTCAAATGTTACTTGTCGATTCGTCGTGCGCGCGTACCAGCGGCAGCATTGCACAAGTTCTTTTAACGGATACGTTCGATTAACGGGCATCAGCTGATCACGTAAAGCATCATTGGCAGCATGCAAAGAAACAGCAAGCTCGACCTGCAGGCCTTCCTGCGCAAAGCGTTTTATTTCCGGGATCAGGCCACATGTTGATATGGTCATACGCCTGGCGGCAATATTAAGTCCACGCTTTTCGTTCATCACTCTTAATGCGGCCACAATATTTTGATAATTATCAAAAGGCTCGCCGATCCCCATGAAAACAACATGCGTCACAGGTTTAGGGCCAACACGCTCTTTAACGCAAAGGATTTGGCTGATGATCTCAGCGCAGGAAAGATGTCTGCGCCAACCCCCTATCCCGCTAGCACAAAATGCGCAAGAAAACTTGCAGCCAAGCTGTGTTGACAGACACACCGTCCCTCTTTTTTTTGCTGGGATGAAAACAGTTTCGACATGTTCCTGAGGACCGACACAGAACAAAAACTTTCTTGTCCCGTCCTTAGCGATTTGCTCTTTTTGCAAAGACGGCCACGTAAAAACAAAATCCCTGGAAAGCTGTTGTTGCAAAGCCCCTGGCAGGATGTTCATCTGCTGGAAACTTTTTTTCCCTTGGCAATAAACGCAGGAAAAGATCTGCTGCGCGCGAAACGCGGGCTGCTGGCTCTTGAGCACATAGTCCTGAAGCTCAGGAAAGCTTAAATCTTTTATATCCTTTAAAGGCGGGGTATGGCTCATAGGCAAACCGATAAGCAGAAAAATGGATCGTTGATCTTTTTAGATCATCCTTCTTGAAATTTGCCGATCCTGCGAAAACGCTCGTATCTTTCGGAAAGTATTTCTTCTCGGGAAAGGGTCGCAAGTTTCTTGAAATTCTTGATCGCGGATTTTTTAATTGCTGCCGCAACAGACTCAGGGTCTCGATGAGCTCCACCTAAAGGCTCCTCAATGACCTCATCGACCATGCCGAATTCCAGCAAGTCTTCTCCCATGATCTTTAAGGCCTTGGCGGCATCAGGTGCTCGCGCACTGCTGCGCCAAAGAATGGACGCGCAGCCTTCTGGAGAAATAACAGAATAATAGGCATGCTGCAAGATTGCTACACGATTGGCAACGCCGATCCCTAAAGCCCCACCGCTGCCTCCTTCACCGATCACATAGGCAATGATCGGCGTAGCGACCTCCGACATCTCCATCAAGTTTGTCGCGATCGCCTGGGCTTGGCCGCGCTCTTCAGCGCCAATCCCTGGATAAGCGCCTGGCGTATCGATAAAAACAAGGATCGGAAGATGGAATTTTTCTGCCAGCTTCATCAGACGCAATGCTTTGCGATACCCCTCCGGATGCGCACACCCAAAATTGCGCATAACATTTTCCTTAATATCGCGGCCTTTTTGATGGCCCATGATCATCACCCGTTGCTTGTCAATGGTCGCAAACCCAGCAATAAGCGCAGAATCATCAGCAAATAATCGATCACCATGAAGTTCGACAAAATCATCCGCGATCATTCGAATATAATCTAAGGTATAAGGCCTGTCCGGATGGCGAGCGATCTGAATGCGCTGCCAAGGCGTCAAATTGCCGTAAACTTGCGTACGCAATTTGGAAAGTTTATCCTCGAGCTTTTTGATCTCTGGAGCAATATTCACATGCTTATTCGTTTCAAGATTCCTTAAATCACGGATCTTGTGCTCAAGATCAACAATAGGTTTTTCAAAATCTAAACGACTCATAAAGGTCCTCTTGCTTATCGTTAATCAACAATGGTAACCTTGGTCCCTTCCGGGAGAAGATCGTACAATTCTTCAACATCAGAATTGCGCATGCGCACGCATCCAGCAGTAACCTGCTGGCCTATGCTTTCCGGTTCGATCGTTCCATGGATCCCATAACCCGCGAGATCAAAACCCATCCACCGCGACCCCAAAGCGTTCTCCGGGCTTCCAGCCGGGATAACTGCCCCACTTTTGAACCAAACAGGATCGACCAGCTTGCCCTCGATCGTAAATATACCGACAGGTGTCGAGTTGTTCGTTCCCGTTGACACAGCATAGATCTTAATGATCTCATCATCTGATTTAAGAACAAGGATGTTTTGTGATTTATCAACGAACACGCTTAAGACCCCAGTCCAGATACGCAACCTCTGTCCAATGCGGATCGTGTCGCTCATAAGGCCATTGCTTTTCTTGATAAAGGCGATTGTGACACGATATTTCTTGGCGATCTTTGCCAGCGAATCACCTGGTTCGACCGTATGAATGACCGTCTTAGGAGTTTCGATCTTAGAAACAAGGATTTTCATGTTCAAAGCATCAAGCTTTTTTTGGACTTCCTCCACTTTATTAAAATCTGGATATTCATCTATGATCTTTTTGTAAAGTTCTTTGGCTTGCAGAACTTCATTGGCATCTTCAAGGCCTGCCGCCTGGCTATAAAGATTGACCGCTTGTGCTTTTGTCGAAGATCCCTTGGTCGCGGCAGTCGCAGATCTTGAGAGCATTGTCACAAGACGAAAAATAACAAAAACAGCGAACACAAGGCCAACGATGATCCATACATTCTTTTTCACGGCTCTCTCCTTGAGGGATAATGTTTAAATGATCATAAATTGTAGTACAAAAACAACGAAACAATAAGTCCTAGAAGCATCCCGACGAAAACTTGAATAGGCGTATGCCCTACAAGCTCTTTAAGTTGTCCTGACTCGACCTTCCCGCGCCAATAAATATCATCCATGATCTTGTTGAGGATCTGGGCTTGCTGCCCAGTAGCCCGACGGACACCCTGAGCATCGAACATTGTTACCAGGGCAAAGACAGCGGCAAGCGCAAAAGTAACAGAATCGAATCCAAGATACAAGCCAGAGGTCGTGGCAAGAGCCGTGGCACCCGCCGCGTGACTGGAAGGCATGCCACCGGTTCCAATAAACCACTTAAAATTAAATCTTTTTTCCTGAATAACACCGATCACCACCTTGACACTCTGGGCGATAGCCCAGACGATCAGTGTAATGATCAAAACTTTATTTGCTAAAAATTCGTTCACGGATATTTTTTGTGGTGGTCTTGATTCTTATTGCTTGACGGCTTCATTGCCTTGTGTTAATTTAGCATATTATAAATACCGTCGAAATAAAAAGCAAGCTGTTTTCTTTTGTGTAAGCTTTGCGATGTGTGATGTAGTTTAATACTGTTATTAATATTATTATGTTGAATCACGTATACAGCTGCTGTCTTTTAGACCTTGATGCCCTCCCTATTACCGTTGAAGTTGATATTACCCGTGGATTGCCTAATATCGTCATTGTCGGGCTTCCAGACAACGCTGTCAAGGAGAGTAAGGAACGTGTGCGCGCCGCTATTAAGAATAACGGCTACTCTTTTCCGGCTCAGCGCATAACGGTCAATCTTTCTCCGGCTCACATTAAAAAAGAAGGGCCTCTTCTGGATCTTCCTATTGCCATAGGCATCCTGGCGTCCAGCGGAAAGATATCCCCTGAAGCTTTAAAACGTTTCGTTTTTGCAGGAGAGCTTTCACTCGATGGGCGCCTACGTCCTATAAAAGGAGCCTTCGCGATGGCCTGCGCTGTTGATCCTCGAAAATTTTCCGGCCTCATTCTTCCGGAAGAAAACGCGAAAGAAGCAGCTCTTGCTGACAGAATTTCCGTCTTTCCGTGTCAAACGCTCAATGATGTTTTGCAGCTGCTGACAGATCCTCGCGACGCATCTTCTGTTAAAACACCACTTCCCTGTGACTGGCAAAAGCATAGCGTTTATGATATTGATTTTAGCGATATCAAGGGCCAGGCGCATGTCAAGCGCGGCCTAGAAGTGGCCGCCGCCGGTGGACACAACGTCCTTTTGGTAGGGCCTCCGGGCAGTGGGAAAACCATGCTGGCAAGAAGGCTCGTA
>CAZAOD010000019.1:0-28475 GCA_964486675.1 uncultured Planctomycetales bacterium
CCTCCTTGGATCCGCCAAAATTGAACGTTAATAATATATTGATTCTACCATCTCTTGCTAAAAACTGTCCATTGCTAACTTAGTTTTAGAATAAAATCATGATCTTGTCCATTGACTTAACACGGGCACAGAGATATTATGTGAGGAAGAAAAGGACCTTATGAGCAATACAGGTAACGAACAAAAGCTTTTATTCCAAGAATTAAACGAAAATCCCTATCGACGGCTCAATCTTGCTTTTCTTTTGATGAGCGTCATTCCCCTTCTAGCGCTTGTTTATGTCTTGGTCGATAAAATTCTGACCGGCAACAGGTCTTTTCTGGACGCAGGCCCTATTCTTGTTTCCGCGGGCGCTATTCTTATCCTAGGATATATCGTCGCCTACAGTGTTATCAAGAACATTATCAAGAAAACATTGCTCTACGCGACACGGGCCAAGCATGCCGACGAGATCAAATCAACCTTCGCGATGTCGCTGGCGCATGACCTTAAAAGCCCTGTGGCTACGATCAAAGCGAATATCTCCAACCTGCTGGCCGGATTTCTTGGCAGCCTGACGGCCCAGCAAAAGGACGCGATCGAAGTATGCAAGGATGTTGCCGATCGCATGAACACGATCACAACAGACCTGATCAATGCCTACATGTTCGAAGCTCGGCAGACAGAAATGACAATTACCCGCTTTGATCTGCGAGAGATCCTTCAGGCGCAATGCCGAGAGCTTCAGACAATGACTCACGAAAAAAATATTTCACTAAGCACGGATCTTGGCAAGGATCCTTTATTCATCCAGGCTGATCGAGAAAAGATCACCCGAGCAATGAACAACCTTTTAAGTAATTCACTCAAGCATACACCCTGTAATGGAAAAGTCCGCGTTAAGGCGTATGCTGTTGATGGGCTTGCGCGCGTGGATTTCTTCAACACAGGCGACCTGATCCCCGCGAACAAACTGGAAAAGATCTTTGATAAATTCGAACGCCTCAACGCGCTGATCGAGGGCCAGGGGTTAGGCTTATCCATTGCTAAAGATATCATCGAGCTTCACGGAGGAAAGATTTGGGCTACCAGCGATCCTAAAGAAGCGAATTGTTTTACTGTTTTGCTTACGTTGACAGGTGATCGCTCATGACAGAGAACGCAAAACCTAAAAAGATCCTGATCGTCGATGATGATCAAAAATTCGTCATGGCCTTGATGACATTCTTGGTCGGTAACGGCTATCAGGTGCTTGTTGCTTATGATGCCACATTCGCGATCCAATACGCGGCACGGGAAGATGTCTCTTTGGTCATCCTTGATCTGGGGTTACCCAGCGGTGGAGGGTTATTCGTCATCGAGAATCTAAAGCGCATCCCAAGAACGATCTGCCTGCCGCTCATTATCTCTAGCGCCAACGTTGATCCAGCCATGGAAGAAAAGGCGCGGGCCTTGGGAGCCAATGATTTTATCCGTAAACCCTACGAACTTGAACTTCTTTTGAAAAAGATCAAGGCCCTGCTCCCTGCGTGACCTTGTTCTCCTGCTGAAAGATATATCCTAAATTCTGCCCATCTTTTTGATACTCAAGCGTTGTCATTTTCTTCAAGCGATCGATCCGCAGTGACGCAGGATCATAATGAACGCGAACCCTCTGCCCAATCTCCACATCTCGCCCAAAATAAACATAACGCTTAACGATCCTATCGTTCTCATCCCAGATCTCAAAAGTGTTAGCGCTGATCTTTTCTATGGTACCGGTCACAATATAGCGCAAAGGATCGTTGTCGCGCGCCGGACGCAAGGTCGCGGCAAAAGAGGCTGTGGCAGAAAAAAACAACATTAAACAAAGAAATAATTTCTTCATGATCCTTGCTTCTTTCGTCGAAATAAGATCCCCACCCAGAGCGCGCAGCTAAAGACCGTTACTCCTAATCCCACATAGAACCAAAAAGGAATGAAGCGAAAAACAATTTCATGCTCTCCTACCGGCAAGAAAACCGCGCGGAATAAATGGTTCGCCGGATAGATCGTTGCAGGTGTTCCGTTAATCCACGCCTTCCACCCAGGATAATAAGCATCTGTCAGGATCAATACACAAGGTGCGTCCGTGCGTGCCTCGACGATCACTCCATTCGCCCATCGCTTCTTTTCTTCAGCCGCCACAATACCCTGCCGTCCTGACGGCGCAAAAGGAAGGGCCTTATCCAAAATATTCTCAATAACAATATTGGCTGCCGCGTTCAAGCGTAATGCTTTTATCCTCTCAAGGGCTTCTTGTCCTGCGCCTTTAGGAACAGCTATCCATTGATAGGCTAAATACGCGCGGGGCAAAGCGGAAGGCAAAGGCATCGCAGCAGATATGGGAAGGATCTGTGTTTCCGCGTCATAGACCGGCTGAGGCCCAACATTGCTCTGCTGCGGTAGAACAAAATAATTCACGTTCGCTAAGGCTAATATATCACTGCGTGTGATCAGCGCTTGGTCAAACCCTTCCGTGGAAACTGGTTTTGGGCATATCGCCGAAAAAAGCCCCGGATGGACAAGTTGTTGGACAAATTCTACATATCGACGAGGATATAGTGCCTGGCTTCCTGAAAAACTCTCTACGCCGTATGCCATGGCCGTATTTCGATAAAAGGCCAGGAAGAAACCTTGAGCGCGAAAATGAGGATCTTGGGTGTTCTTCTTTAAAAATTCAATATAAGGTACTCTCGGAAATGAATCAAAGCGACGGGGACGGGAATCAGGATTATGGATAAAAAGTTCCCCGGCAAGAAGGACGACAAGTCCGACGACGATAGCATATGGTTTCCGCCCTGTTGCCGTCATTGCAAAAACATACCAAAGAATGGAAGCGATAAGAAAACCGAGCGCGACGCTTGATGCCTTTATCGCTTGCGCGAAGAAAGGTTCACGCCGGAAAACCAAAAGATAGCATCCAATCAAAAGGCCAAGGCCAAGCGCGCTGCAAAAGAATTTCCTGAACATATTCTGCGGTTGGCGCGCAATGCTCTCGATCCCGGCCCCAGCAAGAAAAGAAATAAAGAATGTGAAGATCCAAACCGAATGCAGTCGCAAAAGCATGACATTAAAAACCGGCAAATGCCCGATCCACTGCGTATAGCCTGATCCTGATACCATGCCATAGAGAATAAAAGACGCAACGCCAGAAAATAAAATAAAAGGTCTATGCGATTTACACCATAGCCCGGCCGCGGCAAGCACAATGGCCATAACGCCTAAGTATCCTCCGCACCAATTGTATACTTCCCCTTTTAAGGGGATCAGAACATCATTATAGAATTTTGGAACAATGACCGTAATAAACTTTCCAAGGACTTCTGATAAAGGCGCGACAACAGATCCGCAATCTGCCGTATGTGATGTCCATGAATAGAAAAAATCAGAAACAAAAGGGAACAAGACGACAGCGGATATGCCGACACCCAAGAGGTAGAAAGAACCGAAGCGCGCTATCAAATAAAAAATGGATCTCTGGGATCCTTTCTTGCTCTGCCACAAAAGAAAAATGCCATAACACAACAGTGTAAAATGGACGAGAAAGATATGCTCGATGTGGCCACCAAAAATACTCAAAGCAACAGCTATGCTTAAAAGAAGATGATCCCAGAGAGATCCTCGATGAAAAAGTTGATAAGCGCTCAAAAACAATAACGGAAGAAGAAGATCGACATTGATGGCCCATATATGCAGTGTCACCATCGGACCGCTAAAGGCAAAAGCAAGTGCCGCTGTAATCCTCGCGAACAAACCAAAACCCCAGACGCTCATGAGCCAATACATCAATAAAGCGGCAAGGAGCAAGCGCGCAAGGATCAAGACATCCATGCTGATGATATTAGGCAAAAGATAGACGATAGCAGTAAGCGGAAAGAAGACCCCGGCTTCCATCATAGCCGCAACAGGGACACCACAGCATTGATAGGGATTCCAGAGCGGAAAAACACCTTGCTGAAAGCTTGTTCTTAAGAATTGATAGAATGGTTCTTCAATAGCTGCTGATTCGCGCAAGAACGTATGACAAGAGGCGCCATAGTTGCCGGATTGCCCATAAGGGCCGCTGGGCAGAGCTTGAGCGAACATCGTTGTCGCTTTAAAGGTTTTTCCCTTGAACACAACATCATGAAATAAAACAACGAGAAAGAGAGTGAAAAAGACCGCAACAGCAAAAAAGTGATGGAAGGGTTTGAGTTTCATGATAAAAAGTATTGCTACGTCACAAAATGAAAACCAATCTTAAAAAGCAAAAAAATTCTATCAGTTCATAACCTTTCTGTCTATTTTAAAAACTGATAAAACATCTCCCGGCGCTCACGCAAAGAATACCCTTAAAACCCCTGGATCGATCCAATCAAATTCTTTTCGCGTAACAAAGCGAAATTCCCCCGGCTTAAGATCACCTAGTTGCAGGCCACCAAAGGCCACGCGCTTTATCTTTCGGACAGGATGACCAAGAGTCTCGAACAGCCTTTTGATCTCCCGATTTTTTCCTTCATTCAGCTCAACGATCAAGTGTGATTCTTTACCGCTGGCCTTACGGATGACAATCTTAGACGCCTTCAGAAGTTCATCCTTATCAACAACGCCCTGACACGCGCGCTCAGCGTCTCGATCGTCCACTTTTCCTTCCACAGTCACAAGATAGGTCCGAGGAATAGAATTAGCAGGATCCGTCAAGAAACTCGAAAGCTTTGTATCATTCGTTAAGAGAAGCAATCCTGTCGTCGCCTTATCCAATCGTCCGACCGCATGAAGACCTTGGAATTCTTTCGGCAAAAGATCAAAGATCGTTCTTTCGCCACTCGCGTCCACGCGCGCGGTCACAACACCCTTAGGTTTATAGAATAAAATCGTCTGCCAGGCTATTCTTTCTAACGGCTTTCCATCCAAAACAAATTTGGCCCTCTCGGGGGCGACGGCATACATCGGATCAAGGATCACCTCACCGTCAACGCGAAGCCTGCCTGATAAAATATATTCTCGCGTTTGACTGCGGGACGCTAGGCCAAGCTTGGAAAGCGCCCGTTCCAAAGAAACTTTTCCGCAAGACCGCTGTATTTTGCTGCGCTGCCTTGCGCCTTCTGATACGGGCTTCATAGCGCCTCACCCATCACAGTGATCTCTTCTCTGTCGTGATACAGCTGCCGCGTGATCAACTGCGCGCAATGGGGAGCGAAGGTGCCCTTTGGGTCATGGATATCACGCAACAAAGGGATAGGATCCATGCGTCCTACTTTAAGATTGACAACAAAATAATGACACCATCTCTGAGTGATCCAAAAACGTAAAAGATCAAGTATCTCAAAAGGATTCTCGATCAAATCGCACAAAAGCCAATCGATCTTTTTTGCTTCATGCGGTTGGTATGTGAACGCGTCCATCTTTAAATGTCGTATACGCGCATGCGATTTAACAGGCTCTTTCAAAGGGCCGTTGTCAACCGCGATAACGCTCGCGCCTTTTCTTAGCGCGCTATAGCTCCATCCTCCTGGAGAAGCGCCCAGATCAACAACAACATCATTCGTCCTTGGTTCTCGAGCGAACACACAAAAAGCCTCTTCTAATTTTAAAAAAGATCTCGAAGGCGCCTTGGCATCCATGGCCATGCGCTTTTGTCCCTGCGAAAACGCCTCAAAAGCAACGAACGCCTTATCAAAATCCGTCAAGTGGACAAAAAACCCTTGCGCAAGCTCCGGCCCCTGAGGCAGGCCTTCACGCGCTAATTTCGCGACGCGCGATACCTTTTTGCGGATCTTGGCAAGCCAGTGCCTTTGGATCGCTGCGCAGCGATGAGCTAATTGCTCATTCTCACAAGCAGAAAAACAATACGGCCACGAGGAGCTGATGCGCAAAGGCCTGATATGGTCCGTGAACATTTCTGCCAGGCTTTCCACAAAAAGATTCACCGACGTCGTATTGATACGTAAAGGTTCTTGAAAAACGCGGGATCCAAAACAAAGCTCCGCGGCCTGCGCGGGATCAAAGTGTTCCACAAAAACCCATCCCTTGCCCTGGGCTTTAAGATCCGCGCCATACATCATCGCTTCCCGGGCAAGGATATCCTCAAAGCCCAACTTGCAGGTCAATAACATACCCATAAAAATATTCCTTTTACCCTTCCATCAGTAACGATCAAAATATTCGCACTTTTATTGGGACAAAAAAAGCCCCGCAGAATTTCTGCGGGGCCCTTTTCGTCAGGTTGAGAAATTATATCTTCACAACGTTCGTTGCTTGAGGGCCTTTAGGGCCATTTTCAATTTCGAACTCAACGGATTGTCCCTCAGATAAAGACTTAAAGCCTTCACCCTGAATTGCCTTATGATGCACAAAACAATCTTTGCTGCCATCATCGGGCGTGATGAATCCGTAACCTTTCTGATCATTGAACCATTTTACTTTTCCTTTTGCCATGATTTCCTTCCTCCTTCCAATAAAATTTGGTCAATCATGGTAGAAAAAACGCAAGGCCATGACATCCACCTTGCGATTATCAACGCCTACCACCAATTTCCCATTTCGTCTAATCTACTTCAGCGACAGCCACTTGTCAACAATATTATCATCGGTCTTCTTCTATGCCGCAGGACGCTGCCAAAACTGATTTTAAGGCTTCCAAACGGTCCATAAAAAAAGATATGCCGCGCCAACGGCCGCGACCGTGAAGGGAGCGCCGATCTTAGCAAAATCTTTAAAAGTAACAGCATGTCCTTCTTTTTTAAGCAATCCGCAAGCAACAATGTTCGCGGACGCGCCGATAGGCGTGATATTGCCTCCCAGGCTGGCGCCGATCAAAAGACCAAATAACAAAAGCGCTTCCGGGACATTCAGCTGACGCGCCATTTGTAGGGCGACCGGCAGCATCGCGGCCAGAAAAGGAACGTTGTCAATGAAGGCGGACAAAACGACCGCGATAACAACAAGCAGTGTATACCCTAAAAATATATTCCCGGAAACGATCCCCGACAACGATCGCGCGAGACTATCGATCCATCCGGTAGTGGTCAAGCTTCCGACGAGAATAAAGATCCCCACTAAAAACAAAGCCGTATCCCAATCCAACGACTTCACAAGTGTGCGCGCGCTACCTTGATGCGCGAATTTTTCCCATGCCAAGGCGATCACACCAGCGATCATGCAGATCATGCCGGCCGCGTAAGTAAAACCCGTGTCCATAAATGATGACAGCGCCAACAAAACAATAAGCCCGGCCAACAAGATCGTCGGCACCCAGGAACGCACTTTCTCGACAGGGACAATAGCGGTCTTATGTTTTTCTTTGCGAAAGATGAACATCAAGACCAAAAACGAAACAACAGCCCCCAGCTCCACCGCGAAGAAAATACCCGGCCGTCCCTGATAAAAAAAGAAATCCATAAAGTTCATTTTTAAAAATCCGGCCAGCAACATACTGGGCGGATCCCCGATCAAGGTTGCGGCACCCTGCAAATTGCTGGAGATAGCGATCGCGATCATCATCTTCACAGGGTTCAATTTGATCTTGCGGGCAAGGGCTAAGGCGATGGGAGCCACGATCAAAACTGTCGCGACATTCTCCACAAAAGCCGATATCACACCTGTAAGAACGCATAGCCAAAGGATCGCCCACGCGGTGTTCGCGGCCTTTTCCACGATCATCTCGGCCAAGACAGCCGGAACCCTGCTTTTCATAAAAACATCCGCCACGACCAAGGTCCCGACAAAAATACCCATCACGTTCCAGTTAACAGCCGCGAAAGCCTCTTGAACAGATACAGCCTGCGTCGCGATCAAAACGGCCGACGAGGCAATGGCAACGAGCGATCTTTTGTGAGGGAACACAATAAAAGATAGATAAGCAAAAAGAAAAACGATCAGCGAAACGACTTGGGGTTGCATAAAAGATCAAAACCTCTGATAGATCAACAATTTTCCATGTTCCCTGACTTAACTACAAATTTGATTAATATGATAAAAAATACATTATAAACTATGGACGGCAACCTACCGGACAATTAATTTCATTTAGCGGCACTAGCGCGCTGCAATAATCATTGCGAGGATCCGGATCCAGGTTGACACACCTAATGCGACCAGATTCGCCAACCTTATCACGCTCAAGACGCCATGCCTGTTGACAGCCCGACGGTTCTGCCTGAAAACAACGATAGGCAAAGCAATATGTCTGCCCTTTCTGATAACGGCATCGAAAACGAACGTCACCAATGTGAGGAGTTATGTTCAAAACTTCTGCAATATCTGCACAAAACTCTTCAAGGGTGTGCGTAAGATCATTCGTAGACCCAACAATAGAAGAAGAATTCCAGCATGTCCTGTCTGACCCTCCGCACAATTCACGGCCAGGATAAGTACTGCCACCATAAGGCCCCCCTGCTCAGATATCCTGCTTGAGCACATTTGCAAAGACGTTCCAGGGCCCCAGCCGCCGCATTAATAATATCTGCTTCCTCCTGGCTGATCTGAGAAAAAGCACGTGCTGGAAGGATCATGGAAGAAAAAAAGCCAAGCACGCACAAAATTAATATATTAAATACACGCATTTCTTCCTTTCGCTATCATAAAAAATTTATACAATATATGGAATATATTATATGATCTCTTAGTTCCTGACAAGCGCCTTTTCCAAAGCCTTGACCCCAAAGAATATCAATCTTAATGCTAATTATTTCTCAGAAAATCCTGCAACTTGGCCGCGGGATGATGATATCTTTTTTTGCCCTTGGTTGCCCGGCCGAATTCGATCGCCTCGCGGGGACACCAGTGAAAACACGCCATGCACAGCTCACAGCGATGCTGCCAAGCAGGGATCTTATCGTTGATGACAATATTCTCAACCGGACAAACCTTCCGGCAGATCCCGCATCCATCACATCTTTCATTCAGGTGAAAATTTTTATCCTCGCTATTCATCATCCCCGTGCTGATCCAGCAGATCGGCTCAGCGAATAGCCATCGCCACAAGAAAAATCCTGTTTGCGCGCGGATACTGGCTTGGCGCCGGACGATATTTGCGATGCTTTTTATTTTTTCTTGGGCCGCGTCAAAAAGGATCTTTTGCTGGGCCGCGGACGCGGCCCCGCCGAAAGGGATATAATTATTAGGCATCACAATGCCAAATTCAGCCTTTGGCGTTAGCCCTCTTTTTTTCAAAAGACGGCGCGCCTTGCTCAAGCCAGCACCCTGGATCATCGCGTAATTGGTGACCGTGAAAAGATATTGATCGCCGCGAAAACGCATCTTTTTGATAAAACGCTCAACGATCAACGGGATCCCAAAGGCGTAGACTGGATAAACAAGGCCAACAGCTTTGGCAGAAGGTGATATTTCTTTTTCGTTCTGAAGGTCCGCGATAGAAAAGATGTCCGCATTTCCCAGTTCGCGCGCAAGATCGCGGGCAAGCGCCAAAGAATTTCCCGTGGCCGAGAAATAATAGATCACTGTTTTTATCGAAGCTAAAGAATTCGCCTCTGGCATAAACTTGTCAATCGCTCCTTAAAGCATGAACGATTACGGAACAATGCTGAATGTATTATCAGATGTATCCGTGACCGATGGATCGTCAACAGCCGTAATACGAACCCGCGCGTTAGGCTCTCCTCCCGGGATCATAGGATCAATGGTCCAGGCGTAACTTCCGGCGGCCGCGGCAGTAGAAGGAGTGATCTCCCACCAATCACCTTCTTCATAATATTCAATAAGAACATCATCAATACCAGAGCTGGTCCAGGTAATATTGTAGGTTGATCCC
Source organism: uncultured Planctomycetales bacterium (assembly GCA_964486675.1). GTDB lineage: Bacteria > Omnitrophota > Gorgyraeia > Zapsychrales > Aceulaceae > CALGLP01. Next base: position 9,752 of record CAZAOD010000019.1, read on the forward strand.
CGGCTCCAAACTTCCCCGCCATTGGGACTTGTGACCGTAAGCGTCTGCGTCTCGCTGACAGGAGAGTCAAGCCCGCCGGGATCATCGGTCCTTCCGGCGCCAGGCTGGACAGGATTACGCTCATCTCGAGCGACGCGGATCTCTTCGACCTTTGACGAGGACAAGCCGCTTGCCTGCGCGATCTCAGGTGAAAGGGTCGCGTACAAAAGATCCCCTCGCAGGTTCTGGACCTTCAGACGTCCATCTTCCTGGGCTAAGACAACCGTTGTCTTACCGGTCGTTTTTTGTGTCTGGCCGGTCTTGCGCGGCGTCTGGGATTTATCCCATTTTGTTTCCACGATCGTGGTCATGCCCTGATTCTGGATACGATTGATATAAATTCGTAAGCGAATATCCAAAAACATGTCAAAGTCGAATCGCACACCTTCCACTAAAAAGGTCTTTTCTCCCGCGTAATCACGAGAGATCAAATCGCTAAAACCGCCGATATCCTGACGCTCATAGGCCTCGGCGATCGCCATGATCGCGTTGATGACCTGCTGATTAAAATCCTCATCTTTGTAGATCAACCCGTCAGCGTTGGGGATCAGCTTAAGGTTAATGGTCAGAAAATCATCCGTGCGTATCTGCAAGAAAGGATTATACATTTTATTAAGAATAGGACTAAACGCGTACTGGATGTTGACCTGCTTAGGGATCTCTTTCCAGACACGGCCGCCGTCCTCAGAAAGAAGCATTGTCTTGACATGATCTATGTGATTCAGCTGAGCGCTGATCTGGATCTCGCCCTGGATCAACTTATCGCGGGTCACAATAACCTGACCCGACGCGCTATCCACAGGATACGTATTAACACGCGCGCTGAGAATCTTGTATCCATAATAACCCGCGGGATCATATTGTTTCATGGCCTCCCGATTCTTTGCTTCTTCAGCGGCCCTGCGCGCCGCTTCTTCAGCAGCCAGGTTGCGCTTATACTCTTCCGCCTGCTGCTTTACTCGCGCGTCATGTTCTTTGACGTATTCTTCCATTTGCGCGCGCAGCAACTCATATTCTTCCTTGAAATCACGACGAGCAGTATCGATCTTGAGGATCCGAAAGATCTGGTCAAATGTCGAGCGCAGCTGGCGCAGCGTGATCGGATAAAGCGCTATCTTATCAGGATCTTTCAGCGACTCAATATCAGTTCTTAATTTAGCGATCTCATCTTCGATCGTTTTTAAAGTCAGCAAACGCTGCTTTTCGGTCTCGGCCATTCTTTTTTCAGCCGCTTCGATCTGACCCGGAACAGCCTCATAATAAGGCAGCTTCTTGATCGCATCGCTAGGATTATTGGTCGAAGAAAGATATTTGATCCCTTTTCCGTACGCGGTCACGTTCTTTCGCATACGCTCAACATAAGGTTTAATGCTCTCCCAAGCTTCTTTCATGTCCTTCAGTATTTTGGCGCCATCCGATTCTTCCGCTTTGTTCAAGATCGAGTCCTTGCCGTCTTTCACGCGAAAATTAGGATAGACGCCTAAAAACCGCCCCAAAACACTGTTGACCCTGTTATTCAGCGACATAATAGAAACCGCGATGCGGTCAAGGTCCGCGTAAAAGTCGATCTCTTGAAGATCATCTTCCCACGCCTTTTGAGCGGCCTTAAACTTTTCGCGACGCGCCTGCGCCAATGTCTCAAGCTCAGCCAGCGCTTTATCAAAATAACGGGGATTATCCACCGGCGGGATCTGAGGGAAAGGGTCAAACCGCACGAATGGCGGATGGGTAATCTGCCAAGATTCCTTTGAAGCGGAAACGCTTCCGTACTTGGCGACACGTTCATCTTCGGTCCTTTGATAGTCATCCATCTCCGAAGTCCTGCTCGTTCCTTGGCCGCGGAGATTTTCCGGAACAAGAGATTCAAATTCACCTTTTAGCTGAAGGATCCTTTTTTGATGCTGCACGATAACTGCCCGCTCTTTTGCGGTAAGCCCGCTGATCAAAGTCTGATCTTGCTTGATCTTTTCAATGGATTCGATCGTTCGCTCCCTGGATTTATGCAATTCTCCAGGAGAGTAAACCTGAAGCTTTCCGTTCTTGATCTCACGCACGATCCCCGAAACACTGGATCCAGCTGTCACTTGATCATAGCTGCCCGGATTAAAAAAGAAGTTAGGATAGGACAAAGACTGCTGAACCTCTTCAACCCAGGCTTTTTTGGCGGCATCATATTCCAAGGAGGCCTGCTTGATCCCGTCAATGATCCTTTCAAGCCCCTGCTGAATGCTGGCACTTAATTTGGAGGCTCTTTCCTGAGCGTCCAAGGCCACGATCTCTTCTTCCTGCTTGAAGGTTGCCACCTCCAGGCCCAATCTTTTTCCGTTCGCGCTGCAAGCAGCGCCTTTTTTCATATGCGCAGCTGAATATTCATCACGCAGCGCGTTGTATTGCGCCATCAAAGATTCCTTAATGCGGCCGTCTTTTGCGGATTCATACTGATTCCATAAACTGTTCAAACGCGGCTGATATTGGGCATCAACTTCCTTTTGCGCGTTGCGGCAATTTTGCTGATTGGTTTCGCTTACCTGTTTGAGCATCTCAGCTCTGTGTTTAAGATAAGCGGACCACTTCGTCGTTGTGGCGTTATAATCATAGCCACTGGCAGTGTCCTTGATCTCTGAATAAACATTCGTCAACTCTGAGATCAAACTTCCATAATTAAAAGGCGCGTAAGGAACACCTTCCGCGGGCCCAATACTACCTTCCTGCTCTTTGATCTCCGCGATCGTTTCCCTAACATCTTGTTTACGCAGCGAGCTCATCTTCTTTTTAAAATCTGTGACAGGCGCCAGCTCTTTGTCAACCTCAGCCTTGACCTTTGCCGCTTCATCTTTCAACGCCTTCTCAGATTCCTTGTATTTCTGCAAATATCGCTCGATCTCGGCCTGCGCCTGCTGTTCACGCTGCTGGGCTTCCTTCTGCTGCATAACCAACTGTGAACGCAAGCTGACAAGTTCCTTTTGAAGGCGGTTTTTTATTTCCTCGTCGCCCTTGTCGGTTCCCTGTCCACGGAAAACATAACCAAAACCCATACCGTCATTGAATTTGTCGTTGATATCTTTCATGATGGCGTCTGGAGATTTATCGATCAGCCACTGCGCTAAACCCTGCGGATTAGATTTCATGCCGTACATATCATTGAGCATGCCCTCGATGGCCGTATCGGTCGCGTAATCAAGGATATAATTCCCTAAAAGTTCGACCATAGCGGCCCCGACCTTTATATACGCGTATCCTGGAATATAAGCTTCAGCGAGCAGGCCGCCGATCTCTCCTCCCAAAGTCCTTGCCGCTGAGGCAAAATCCCCTTGGCGATAAGCTTGGATGGTGGCCCAGCTGATCTGAGCCGCTTTGATCCCAGCATTGAGCTTGTTGAGATTGGTATCCGCCTTGGAGGCTATTTCCGCGTCGATCTTGGCCCAGTCAAATGGTTTGCCCAAAGCATACGCGTTCTTTATCTGTGGGACACCAATATCGATGAAGGCCTTGGCGCGGATCGCTTCTTTCGCGTAGGCTTCCATTTTTTCTTTGACCGCGTCCTGCATCTTTTCCGTGACGCTGCTTATGGCCTTTTCTTCAACACTGTTAAGAAGCCAATTGATGCGCTGCTCCGGTGTCATCTTGCTAAAATCAACGCCAGCCTTCAGCGCTCCAGGCAATCCTTCAATGATCTGATCTGCCGCCTTAGCCACATTGCTTTCTTTTTCCTCCTCGGCCCATCCCGGAAAAGAACACAGAAGAACCCCAACGCTGATCATCAAGACTAACCATGTACGTTTCATTGCCATGAATTCCTTTTTTATCAAGAGCGTCATTAGAACGGATTATCCTTATTGATCTGATAAAGCAGCCATTGGCCGGAGACATTTTTGAAAACGGCCTGCGTCAAGCCTTCGGTCAAGACAACATTATTGCTGTCATAGGGCCTTGTTCGTTTTTGCCATTTAAGATCGATCGCTAAAAGGTCCTTGTCCGACAAAGCCTGGTCCAGCGAAAAATCGATGTCCAACACCTTTGCCGCACGGATATTGCTGGCCGCGTTATTGACAAGATCGTTGCGTGAAGGCACAAAATCGGCTGCGACCTTCGCTGTAAAATCCTCCAAGGCAAAATCCTGATAGCTATCAAAAAGCTCCTTGACGAGGGTCCCGGCTAAAGAAAACAAGCTCTCCTGCCCAACGGATCCCTTGTCGCAGATGGCACCGGTCACGGCTCTGCAGCCTGCGGCGATCATGCCCGCGAGCAAGATCGCTGTTATGATCTTTGCTTTCATTAAAAGCTTACCTCAAATTTTGCGATGACGCGTTGTTCTTTATAGCTTTGTGTACCGTTTTCAGCCGTATAATTATTGCGCTCGCCGCGAATGATAAAATGGGCCGATCTTTCCTTGTCGACCAAGAAATCCAACTCCCAAAAACCCCGATTATTCACGTAATCTCCGCTAGCTGAAGCGCTGTTGGTATCTGTCAGTGTGTTTCCCATACGCAAAAAAAGCCTCTGAAAAAGATCGTACTGGACATTAAAGCCGGCCCCGACCGTCACATCCTTGTTGTCATTGCCTTTTCGATGCCGGATATCAACATTGGGAGTTATCGCGTAATACAATCTTCTTGCCCACAGCATCATGTCTTGCGCCCAATTGAACCGAATACGATGAAAGATCTCTGAGTTGCTGCGCGTTACTCTGTCGATGAACGAACGGCACTCATAGCCAACACCCCAGTTGGTGTGCGTGTTGAGGCGATCAGAAATGTCAAAACCTCCGGTCAGCGTTGTTGATTCTGCCGAATTGCCGGGATCATCCGAGTTGCGGACCTGATAATTCAAGTAGGGCCTTAAGTTAAAACTTCTGCGGCTAGCCCATGGCAAAAGATTCCAGGTCATGTATTTCTCATCGTTAAAAGTACGCTTGGTACGGCTACTCCCTTTAAGATGATCCCAATAATAATTTTCGCTAACGGTCACGCTGGCGCGGTCGCTAAAACGATAATCAAGACTGACTTGATTCTGGATCTTGTCAGACATCGAGGATCCCGCGTCCGTATAGAATTTTGGCTGGGCATAATAATAAAGGTAGCGCACATTCGCTTTGCCAAGCCTCACGGAGGGCTGAAAGCGAAACGCGTTAGCGTAAGTCGTTGTCTTTTCAGGGGCATCCTCATCTTCAACGTAAGCGCTGCCAGCGTATTCATACTGGATAGCCAACCCCTGCTTAAAAACCATCTCGCCATCTAAGCCGAAAACGGTATTGCGCAGATCCTTGGCCGTATGGTGATCCGGAAGGCTCGCGCTGTCATCCTGGCTGCTCGCGGCTTGAACGCCGATACGAAAATTGGAAAAAAGATCTGATCCCTTGAAGAAATATTTATCCGCCTTGAGTCCAAAGACATTCCGCTGAAAAGAATTCGCGGCCGCGTCAGATTCATTGCGGCGCGCGATAACGACCTGATAATGCTGATCGTCCGCAGGGTTGATATCCATATTAAACCCTTCCAGGCTCGAGCCCAGAACGAACTGGGAAAAACTCCCGTAAAAATCCCCGAACTGATAAAGGTTCTTTTCATTGGCCACCTGCAGATCGACTTGCTTGAGACGAACATCTCGGCGGGATTCTACTCGAGGATCGTCGGTCTTGCGCAAGAACCACTGCCCGGTGAAATTGTAATCCGCATGCAGTTTTTCCTGAATGCTGAAATTAAGATCCGTAATATAGCTCACGCCAGGCTTAAGATAAGATTTTTCCCTGTTCCCGCCGATATCATTATGCACAACGGTCTGGCTCAAATGACCGCTTATGCTGCCGGAAGACTCAGGGTCTTTGCGGACAGAACCTAATGAAGAAAAAAGATCCTGGAAGCGCTGCTTTAATGAATAGCTGGGATTGGCCGCTGTCCCTTGCGAAGGACCCTGAGAGCCGCCAAGATAATAAACCTCAGCAGCATCAGCGATCGCTGAAGAAAAAAGAAGAACGACAAAAAGAAATGTTTGCAGGTAAAATGGTTTCTTCATAGAGATTAACTGGTCGAAAGATGCTTTATATTATCGTTTGATCTGAAAAATGTCAAGCGTATGGTCAAAAAATAGAACAAAAGAAAGCCTTGATCACAAGATGTGATCAAGGCTTGAGACCTTTATATCTTGTCGGACGCGCCCTTGGGCCTTGCTACGCTTTCTTCTTGTTAAGACTATTGATCCCCTTGACGACCAAAAAGATACAGAAGGCGACGATCAGAAAATCGATCACCGTGTTGATAAAAAGGCCATAGCGCAAGGTCACGACCGGCTTGTCCAAAGTGGCTTCTTTTAACACAAGTTCTAAATTCTTAAAATCAACACCTCCCAACAGAAGCCCGATCGGGGGCATGATCACGTCATTGACCAGCGAAGTCACGATCTTGCCGAATCCAGCGCCGATAATGATACCCACAGCCATATCAATGGCATTGCCTTTGACAGCAAAATCCTTAAACTCTTGAACGATGGACATGGTTCCTCCTTTTTTTTGAATATGGTTATAAAAAGATAGTTCTTTTTACCTTGCGCGATTTAGCGACCTTTATCCTATGGCTGAAAACATGAACGGTCAAGGAAAATGTCGCGCTCTCTTGAGGGGGCAGCCCTCGCCTTGAAGACAAAAGAAAAGCGCTTGGCAAGTCCTCTTGCCAAGCGCTCTATACTTTTCCATTTTCCACGAGCCTTTTTGCGTCATGCTCAGGACACGCGTGAACACCCTTCCTTACAATGAGCGATAGGGCGCATCATCCATCGGATCGCATTGCGTGCCATATCTGTCCCCTCCTTTCCTCTGTGATGTTCTGAAAATAAAGGTTTTGTCTTCTAGCTTATTTCTTCCTGTCAATTTTTGGGGACTGTCCCATTCTTATTCTTTTTTGTCTTTCTCAAAATTTATGCTGCAAGACTGCCCGTGGACCGCGAAGCTGGATTTGCGTCTCACTGCCAGAATCTTGAGGGTTATGTTTATCTGGATCTCTTTTATGAATTGTATGCGAACAGCCCAACAATGTCACCGAAATGCAAAAACCGAGAATTGATCTTAGAAAAATTTTTGTCATGTTTTTATCTGCATTTTAAAACAACGAAGTGCGCTTGTCAGGACTTATTTTATTATTCAATCCCAAGATCCTATGTCTCTTTTCCTTGGGCACTGTCCCCTTCTTTGAGCCAACATCCACCGGGTAAGCCGGCGGATGTTGGCTCCTGCGGCCTTCTTGCTAAAACTCTCTTGATGCACAGTTCAACGAAGAAGAACGGAATTCTATTTTCTTAATATTCAACTTGTCTTTCAATAGCTCATAGAATACCGTGCAGAACCATTCGCAGGTAGATGGGCCTTTGCTGACAGATACTCTGCTTTCAGGAAATGATTTTACCAGCTCGTGGTTGAGAGCTTTCGCGGGCGTCCCAAATCTACTTGTTGTGCCTTTCATTCCAGTTTTTTCATAACCTTGCAACACTAAATCAAGCAAAGGGTCGCCTTCTTGAAAGATCGTTCCGTGGTGGAAGTTGTCGGCTACTGCCCATGCTAATTTTTGTGCCTCTTTTACTGGGTAGGCATAATTGTGTTTATTTAACTCCCCTTCAACTTCGATCGTCAGCAATCCCGAATGTCCATGAAGATAGCTTGCCTCTCCTGAATAATTCATGAATCTGTGCGCATACTGAAAATCAAGTTTTATTATTGATCTGTACTTTTCGTTCGACATGATAGCATCCTCCTTTTAGTTAAGTAAAATATTCTTTATGTTCTTATGTTGACCCAAAATTATCCGCTAACTTATGTTTTGATCACCTCCTAACGTAATTATTATTTATTAGTAATTATTACTAACTCTAAGGCAAAAAAATTTACTTTTTCTTAGAACACTCTTTGCAAATACCCTCTAAAACAACTCGCTTGTTGACGATCGTGAATTCTCCGTCAAACTCAGTCGGAACCTTGAGGGCGTCATAGGTTAAATTTGAAAAATCGATGATCTTCTGACAGCGTAGACACCGTAAATGATGATGATTTTCTGTGTCAGGATCAAACCGCTTAAGCTCCCCATACCCTTCAACAACGCGCACGATCCCAGCGTCCGAGAATGACAGCAAGGTGCGATAGACCGTATCAAAAGAAATATTAGGCAAGGTCTTTCGGACGCGCCGATAAAGGTCATCGACGCAAGGATGATCCTTGGCGCCAACAAGCTCATCATAGATCACCATGCGCTGAGGCGTGATCTTAAGCCCGTTCTCAAGGCATTTATCCTGAAAAGACCTTCTTCTTTTTTCGATCATCTTATCCATAAGAAATTACTATATAGTAATCATTACTAATTGTCAATAAAAAATTTTTTCCTTTTTCTCTAATCCCTTAACCAAGGCAAATATCATCTTTTACGTTTATCCACGCGGATCTTTGCTTATAGGCATTACTCGGCAACACTTGCGGCTTCGATCGGAACAGCGGACAAAAAAGCGGGAACGTTTCTGCTAAAACCATAATATTTTCAAATATTTACCTAGAAACGTTCTGGGGGTTTCTAGCTTATTTCTTCCTGTCCCTTTTTGGGGACTGTCCCCTTCTTGTGAAAATGTAGCATTTTTTGACCATATTTCACGGTTATGACTTATATTATCAAAATAAATAAAAGCGTGTCAGTCGAACCCCAAAGGCAACTCGGATACGGAGCGGGTCATGAGAACGATCAAAGAGGACATTATATAATGTGCCTCATTTTACCAAAAATCATGATAATGCGCCAAAGCTTTGATCTGAACTAATAAAATACATTAATCTTTATTATTCTTACCAAAATAATACTTCTCCCATGCGTCACTCCAGAGAATATTCGGCTCATCACGCTCGGACACCTTGACGAATTCCCCATTCTTAAACTCAAAGATCTCAAAATGATGCAGTTCATACCCTAAATGACCTTGATCGGTCTTGCTAAAGCTCTCAGCCACTTCTATGCGACCATCGGGCAATCTTCGCGCTATGCCTTCAGCCTCGCCTTCAAATTTCTTGAAAAGCACGAGTTCTTTGCCGTCTTTGATCTTATAAATTGCCAAGGTTTGCGAAAAACCTGTGGCCCAGGCTTCGTTGTATCGAAGCCACATTTCTGGAATCCCGTCGTTATCAAGATCGTGAAACTCTATGGGCCATACGTAATGAAGAAACCGTCCGTCTGAATTGATATTCACGTTTGGAAAATAAACATCCGGCTTCCCGTCCTCTAGCTTACCTGCAACAACAAAGGCCGGCTTTTCAGAAGATATCAGAGGGATAGCGGCAATGCGGTTTTCCCTCATCAAATTCCACGTTTCCAGTCGCGGTGAAATAATCCACTGCGCAAAATAATCACCGTGAGCATCCCCTAAAACCGCAAACTCTTTGTCATCTTCCCTGACGCCCTTATCAGGAATTCCCCAAAATTCATGCATACCCAACATAAAAAAACTAATAAAATCATCACTAAACTTACTCGAAATCAGCGCTGTGGCACCGCTGAGATCTTTTCTTCTTTGGAAGAGAGGAAAAAGATCCGAATAATTCTTTTTTGTCCCCTCTGCACTAAACGTTAGCCCCATATACCGAGCCATCCAGAAATCTGAAACCTCAATATCTCCGGCGGCAATGGCAGCCTCAGCTTTCTTGTAAATACCTTCCAGTTTTTTATCTAGAGGGACCTCTTGGGCGAAGGCATTAGCGTAGAAGCACAATACCAATAACAAAAAAATGGCAATTTTCTTAATCATTTTCAATCCTTTTCTCTCTGCTATCCTCTGCAATGTTTATTCTATCGCGAAGCTCGCGTTGACGACCGCCATGACCTTTTTTTCATAAGAAGATGTGTCATTGTTGCCATACCAAGACACCTCATAGGAATTAACAGGCGTGATCTGAAAGGTCCCCATCTTGGCCGAGCGTATAGCGCCGACCTTATTTCCGGTGGACTGCGCCATGGTATAAGCTCTTTTTTTAGCATCCCCGGTCGCTTGGGCCAACATCTCGATCTTAAGCTCAGCTAACTTAGTATAAAAATACTCCGGGGCATTCGATATAAACTGCACATCTTTTTCAATGAGCCCTGTTGACTGGCGAGAAACATCTTCGACCTTCTTAACATCATAGGACCTAACTTCAATACCTTGAGAGAGCCGATAGCCTTCGATCTCGTTGGTGTCATTGCCTTTTTCGTTCTTTTTATATAGGACCTTCGTTACAATCTGGGAGATCACAAGCTCCTCGTCCTTGATCTCCTGGGCCTTAAGGTACTCCCTAACCTTGCTTAGGTCTTCCTGCAATCTTTTGTATCCGTCCTTAAGATCTGCGGCCTGAAGTGAAAACTCACCAGTCCATGAAACATAATCGGAAACGATCTTCTTCTCCGCGGATCCGGTGACGGCCACGACCTCATTTGAGAACTTCTTGATCTGCAGTAAGCCCCTGGACAAGATGACCGTCGACGCGATGGTCGCCACAACAAAGCAGATCCCCAAAATGATGATCTGCGTACTACGTAAGAATTTTAATCCTTCCACGCCACACCTCCTGTTATAAAAGTTTTAAACAAAAAACCCTCGCAGGCTCGCACCAACAAATTACAATTGAACACGGTTATTGTTAATGAACTCCCTCTCAATAAACTTTGCCATAACCTCAAACGGAATATGTTCTGCGCATTTAATTTGTCCGTTAAGATGCTTGTTTAGGTATTCACGAATCAGGCTGTGCAGCTCCCATGGGCCTCGAAGAAGAACCCATGCCTTCCTTTCACCCTTTAAATCAATAGCTATAAATCCTTCATCATCGATAAACCAGCCGACTGGAATACTCCAAAAAGAAACATTCTCGAAATAAGCTTTCCCATGATCGTCTTTAACCTCTTTAACCCTTTCCGATAAGAAATCATCACCATTAAAACAAACCCCGAGCTTATCCAAAGGAATTATTTCCTTATCTCTAAGCTGGAAATAAGCTCTTTCTATTGGGAGTTCTTCTTGATCATCTGAAATAGCCACAACCATCACAACGGCAAAGCCTCCTAAAACACAATATTCTTCCTCGTTCGCTGGATATGCAATATCAACTTTACCAAATCGCGAAACAAAAGAACGAATTCCAATTCGTTCTTCAAAACTTTTTAATTTATTCTTCACGTCTTCTGATATGTTCATACATTTCTCCTTTTAAAAATAAAAAACCCTCGCAGGCTTATTCCAACGAAGAAAAATCCCAAGAATACTGCTCAAAATCATTCTTCCTGTATTTAAGCCCCCAGTTGCGGATCTCCGGGATCCTTTTAAGCGACGGGTAACGCCTCAGCAATCTTTCTAAATATTTAACAGCTCCGTACCTTTTACCGCTACGGCAGACGGCTTTTAAATAACATTCAGCAGCCTCTTCGTATCGGCCCTGGTGCTCCAGGCTGACGCCGAGATTTTTCCAGAAAATCTTGTATAAACAACGGTATTCCCTGGGAAGCCCGACCTTGCCAACCGCTCTTAAGATCCTCTCCGACTCCTCGAATCTCCGTGAAAGATTTAATAGAAATGCATAATCGTTGATCCGACAGAAAAGATCTACGGGGCCTTGTGGAAAGTGCGGCGAGGCAATGTCAACATTCTTTCCCTGTGGCTTTACAAAGAGCTCTGATGCCATATCGAATTCTCTGATCCGCTTTGTCATGAACGCCTCTTCCTCTATAATAAAAAACCCTCGCAGGCTTTCGCCCACGAAGGTTTTACGTTTTTAGTGTCCAGGATTTAGCCCTTCACAACACAGGACAAATCAAATTGTTTATGCTGAGCAGTTTTTGTGTGCCTTAAAACTGTCGAAGCATTGGTTTCACATTACGCCTTTATTTATGTTTTGTCAAGAGGCGAAAATCACGCCGGGGACACTTCTATCACAAACCCATATGGCGCAATAAGATATTTAGAAACGTTTTAGGGGTTTTTTTACCTAGAAACGTTCTGGGGGTTCTCGCCTTTATTGTTCTTTTGTCAATAGGAGAATCTGTGTCCTTCCTGCCCAAGATCAAAATCCTGCGCATGCTCCATCATCCACTCCCACATCGACACATTTTGCTGCACCACCGTCAATCTTTCTTTCTATTCGCCATCGCTGTTTGCAGGGGTTGTAATCCCCTTCTAATTCACATCGAATCGCGAAACAGATCAGATCATTTTTTTGATAACGACAACGAAAACGAACATCACCGTGAACACATCCGCTAACGACCAAATTAAATCCCGGACTAAACACCCCAAGCATAACTTTCAGGTGAGAAGTAGACGCGATGATACTATCGCTGACTCCTGTAGTATTCCAGCAAACTGAACCAGGACATTCTGGAAGATATGAACCAGTCCCATTACGTAAAGCTACCTGAGCATCTAAAAGCTCTTGTAGTTTTTCATCAGCAGCTAAGGCAATTTGGTTCTCAGTCATGGCACCGCAAGAACCATAAGCGTTGGGAAGAGAAATAACGTTAAGAATAATTAGAATTATTAAAAAAATTAATCTTTTCATAAAATGACTCTATCACAAATTTGAGAAGACAAGAAGTATTTTTATCTAAAATGCACGCATCCAATCACAAAAAATGGGCCATCCGAATGGATGGCCCTTTGATCAACTATTTTAATTTTCCTGTAATGAGCATTATTTTCTTTGCGCGGGTCCAGCCTTTGATCTGTTTCTCTCTTAACGCAGCCTCTTGTTTGGTCATAAATGCTTTTTTATAAAGCAATTTTACCACTCCATACTTTTTTGTAAAACCGCCTCCTCGGCCCTGGACATGATCCTGAAATCGTTGTTCAACATCATTTGAAATACCTGTATAAAACTGACCATTTTTAGATTCGAGAATATATACATACCACATAGAAAATATTATAACAAAAACGCCCTTCACTTGCATTCATATGGCTTGTGTTGAGCAAGCCCTGAATGAAATGAAGGGCGCGTCGAAATACCTTTACCCTTCGACTCGCTTGGTTCGACTTCGCTCACCATGAACCGCTTCGCTCAGGGTGTTCTTCTATGCGCCCTCTTATAAAAACGCCCTTCACTTGCATTCATATGGCTTGTGTTGAGCAAGCCCTGAATGAAATGAAGGGCGCGTCGAAACACATTCCACCCTTCGACATGGCTCGACTACGCTCGCCACAGCGCTCAGGGCTCTTCTCCTCAAGAAAAAAAGAATCGGCCACCTTATGGCTCGCTCTGAGCGAGGACACGAAGTGGCCGAGTCGAAGAGTTGCGGGGGACCGATTTGAACGGTCGACCTTCAGGTTATGAGCCTGACGAGCTGCCGGGCTGCTCTACCCCGCGATATTCCTAGAAAGAACATTGAGGTAATCGCGGGACGCTTTTAATGCTTCGCGTTAAAAGCAGCCCCGCGTTAAAACTTTTCCTTCGAAATCTATAAAGAACATGCGAGACGTCTCAACTTCCCTAAAATATCTTAAGGTTAGTTGAGTCAGACCCCGCTCATCTTTCCAAATTTCTTAAAGAACAAATCTCAAGATCTATACATGCCTTCGCTTTATCATCTTCGCTAAAATCAGCGAAGCAAATTCAGCCAGGCAGTTTGCGTTCATTTGCACTCCGCAAATCGCGGCTTCATTTGTCCGGCACGACCCGGTAGATCACTTCGCCTTTTCTGATGACACCCATCTGCTGACGGATGACCTTCTCTTGATACTCAGGATCATCTTTCAGGCGGCGCTCTTCTTCCAAAAGCCTTTCCCTGTCCTTTTTTAGCTGAACGATCTGCTGTTCATACTGGTCGTTACGGGAACGAAGGTCCTGCATTTTTGTATACGACGGCAGAAAAAGAGCAAAAATAATGATCGTGACACCAAAAAGCCAAAGAGCGTTGCGTTTCATGAAATTACTTAAAAGTTTATCGAATTTCTTGGGTTATTTGGTTTATTGGATTACAACTCAACGAACTCAATCAACTCAATGAACCCTGTTACCAGATCTTTCTCCACAGAGATCCGGCGTACACCGCTTTGCTGCCAAGCTCTTCTTCAATGCGCAAAAGCTCATTGTACTTGCAGAGCCTGTCCGTACGTGACAGCGATCCAGTTTTGATCTGTCCAACATTGGTGGCAACCGCTAAATGAGCGATCGTCACGTCCTCTGTCTCTCCGGAGCGATGAGAAATGATCGATGTATATTTATTTTTCTTAGCCAAATTGATCGTATCCAATGTTTCAGAAAGGCTTCCGATCTGATTAACCTTGACCAAGATAGAATTCGCGACTTTCTTGTTAATACCTTCTTGAAGACGTTTGACATTGGTGACAAAAAGATCATCGCCTACGATCTGAACGCTGCCGCCGATCTTAGCCGTCATCGATTGCCATCCACTCCAATCGTTTTCCTGAAGACCATCTTCAATGGAGATGATCGGATATTGCTTGATCAAACTCGCGTACACCTCAATAAGTTCTTCAGCGCTGATCTGTTTTCCGTCAAAGCTATAAGCGCCATCCTTATAAAAGGAAGAAGACGCGGCATCAAGGGCAATAAAAACATCTTTGTCCGGACTGTATCCGGCTTTCTTGATCGCTTCAATGATCAAGCTAAGCGCCTCTTCGTTCTTGGCCAGGCTTGGCGCGAATCCGCCTTCATCACCTACAGAAGTTGAAAGTTTTTTCGATTTTAGAATACTCTTTAAATGATGGAACACTTCTGTTGCCATCCGCAGGGCTTCCTTGAAAGTTGGCGCGCCTAACGGGGCGATCATGAATTCTTGAATGTCTAAATTGTTATCCGCGTGAAGGCCGCCGTTGAGAATATTCATCAGAGGAACCGGAAGGATCTTGGCCTCTTGACCGCCAAGATAAGCGTACAAAGGTGTTTTCTTATCAAGAGCATCAGCTTTCGCCACGGCCATAGAAACGCCTAAGATCGCGTTAGCCCCGAGCTTTCCTTTGTTCTCAGTACCATCTAATTTTAAAAGGACTTGATCGATCGCCTTGAAATCAGCCTGCTGGCCGACGATCTTCTCGGCGATCAAGGTATTGACATTGCTCACGGCCTTGCTAACGCCTTTTCCCATGTAGCGGGATTTATCACCATCACGAAGTTCAATAGCTTCATGCTCGCCAGTCGAAGCGCCCGAAGGAACAGCGGCGCGGCCCATAGTGCCGGAATCAAGATGAACATCAACTTCAACGGTAGGATTGCCTCGAGAATCGAGAATCTCACGAGCGTGGACTTTGGTGATCTTAGACATACTCTTCTCCTGTTAAAAAAATAATACCTAAATTTAAAAATCTAAATCTTAAAAGAAATTCAAAATCTTAAGCTTTAAACATTCGATCCTGAAACTTCTTAGAATTTCAAATTTAGAGTTTAGAAATTCTAAAAGTTGTTGTCCACATTATCATATATCCTTTTGAAAGTCAAGGGCTTTGCCGTGCCTGATTCCGTCGATAACGTAAACTCTTCTCCACGATTGACTTCCAAGTTTTCCTGTGATATTCTTGACTCAGTAAAATTTTTCTCAAAAGATCGACCTGTAAACAGCTATCTGGCCTCCCGAAAGGAATTGCAACATGAACACAAAGAAGATCATCCTTTTCCTTAAGATCAACTGGGTCAAACTTTTAGTCATCGCCCTGATCACCGCCGCTGTAATCGCGGCAGGATTCTTTATCCATTACGCGGCCACCAGCTTTAGCCAGCTGGAATCCTTTAGCCGCCGGCAGATCGCCGGCCAGATGGCCATCATGCTGCCGATGTTCGTTATTGTCTACATGATCACCATGCCTATTATCATGGGGATGCAGTATTACATGATGCAAGGCGGGTTTAGCAAACTTTTTGACACAAAGATCGAAAAAGCCCGTGTCAATGTCAAGTGGGATGAAGTCATCGGCATGGAAGGCGCTAAGCGTGAGGCCTGGGAGATCGTCAAGCTCTTGCGTGACCGCTCCATGGTCAACGCCATTGGCGGAAAGATCATCAAAGGAACCATGATGTTAGGGCCGCCCGGCTGCGGCAAGACCTACCTAGCCAAGGCGATCGCCACCGAATGCGACCTTCCTTTTATTCCCGCGGTGGGAAGCGAATTTGTCGGTATCTTTGTCGGGCAAGGGGTTTCGCGCATGAAATCCCTTTTCAAGCAAGCTCGCGCGCTGGCCAAACTTGAAGGCGGATGTATCATCTTTATCGACGAGATCGATTCCTTTGCCCGTCCTCGCCAGGCGGATAGAGGTTTTGGCGGGACATTATCGATGAACGCGACCATCAATCAATTCTTGACCGAACTCGATGGTTTACGCCAGCAGGAAAACAACATTGTCGTGATCGCCGCCACCAACGTGGCCGAGAACGAGCTGGACCCGGCGATCATGCGCGCCGGACGCTTTGACCGCAAGATCCATGTCACGCGCCCCAATTTAAAAGAGCGTGAAGAACTTTTTCGTTTCTACTTAAAAAAAGTCGACCATGACCCATCGCTCAACGTGGGGATCTTGGCACGTAAGGCCTTGTGGTTCTCCCCGTCGGATATCGAGAACATGATCCGCGAAGCCAGTATCATCTCGATCCGCGATGGCCTGCGTAAAGTCTCCATGAAAGACCTCTCGGAGGCCTACGACCGCATCACCTTTGGGTTAAAATCCAACATCACCTTATCTGAAAAAGAAAAAAAATGGACCGCGTACCATGAGGCGGGACACGCCCTGATCGCCTACATGATGCACCCTACCGATGATGTTATCAAGGCCACGATCGTCCCTCACAAAGGGATGCTGGGCTTTGTGTCCCATCGGCCGTCAGAAGAACTGCACACTTCCAACAAAGAACATCTTCTAGCTAATATCAAGGTAAGTCTTGCCAGTTATGTAGCAGAAAAACTAAAATTTGGAACGACCTCAAGCGGTGTTGGCGGAGGCCAAGGAAGTGATTTTGATACAGCTATGCGCTATGCCCATTATATGGTCTGGCAACTGGGGATGGGTAAGTCTGGGCTCATTGGAGATTTCTACTCTTTGATGAACCCTTACGGACAAAGCATGATCTCTGAGAAAACAAAAGAGATCCTGGATAACGATACCCAAGAAATATTGCAGTCCTGTATTAAAGATGTCACCGACCTTCTTAAGGACAAAATGGATCTCTTGGAAACATTCGCGCAGGAACTTCTTAAAAAAGAAGAGTTAGAGTTCGATGAGATCGAATCCATATTCCAGAATTTTGGCATTAAACCATTCTCTAAAAGCCAAGCGCAAGATTAACACGATGAAACTTTTGAAAGATCTGTTTTGGAGCGTTTTGGTATTGCTGGCAGCGGCAGGCTGTTCTGCCAAGGTAGAGCTGCCCGCTTCCCGGATGGAAGCAACAGAAAAGCTAACAAAGATCCTGGAAAATGATTATTCCTACACGCCGGCAATCCACTGGGCCAAGGACACTTTATGGATCTATCTGCCGGGGACATCCGCCCTGTATGCGATCGAAGGGTCTTCGGCAAAACCATCCTCAACCCCTAAAAAATACATTCTGCAATATATCAGTGTCCTTTACCAGGATCGCGCCTTTTTGATCGAGCATGACGTGGTTGAAGCCACAAAGATCACCACCGGCGCCGGCATGTCCACACGCTACAGTCAAGCCTTTAATGAGCAATACCGCAACGCGACAACCGCTATTTCGCGCACATTCTTTGCCGCGCAAAATCCTCCGGCCTTCATTGTGCTCGTGATCGCGGATATCCAAAACGGATTGGCAACAAAAACGGTCTTTTACACCGAAGATCTCAAGCGATACTTTACCCAAAGCATCCCGCCAGAGGAATATGCTGTCCGCGTAAGGACAGAACCTTATGGGGACCCGAACATTGTCGGCGATCGTCAGGGAAAACACATCAGCTATGACGAGATCTCTTTTCCTGAATTTCTGGCAAAACAGATCGCTTACCGGATCAATTTTAAATTCCAAAGCAGTGATTTTCCGCCGGACAAGAATGTAGATGAAGAGATCCTAGACGCCGTGGTCAAGACGGTCCAGGCTTACAACTTTAATGACTTTACGCATGTCATTTTTCAGGATCTGCGCGTCAAAAAAGAACAAACGGTCACGCGCGAACAGATCGACCGTTTGCGCGAGCCCCTGCCCCAAGAAGATCCGCTGAACAAAAGCAAGATCATCACGATCGATTTCAGCGATATCTGGAAAAAAGATCAAGATCCTCAAGGATCCTCACAGAAAGATCTTGTAGAATAGCCCCTTTACAGATCGATCGGCTCATGAAAATCATTACGCGCAACAGCGAGAGCGTCATCGGATGAGTGGACCATATCAATGGTCTTCCAGTGTCCGCTCTTATAGCGTAAGTACATCAAGAAAGAAAAGATAAAGAATGTAGCGATCAGCACGATCCATCCTGTCTGCGCGGAAAAACCAAAAACTTTCAGAAGAACATACAAAACCGGCACCAAGGTCCAATGCAAGGCCACAGATAAGGCCATCGCCCAAAAGCTATCACCGGCTCCTCTAAGCGCTCCTGTCAAAGCTATCATCATCGCTTCGATCAGAACATAAATGCATGCCAATCGTACCATAAAAACCGCGACCGGGAACGCCTGAATAAAGATCTGGGCCTCTCCTGTCGCGGTTTATATGGTACGATTGGCATGCATTTATGTTCTG